>CAYHSN010000177.1:0-7024 GCA_964359235.1 uncultured Vicinamibacterales bacterium
ACCTTCCGGCTCCGCTGGCAGATCCGGCCCGCGATCGCGCAGGGACAGACGGTGGTCGCCGCGCCCTACGTCGAATCGGCGGTCGCGTTCGGCGAAGCCGCGGGCCTGCCGCGCAAGTGGCTGACCGAGCTGTTCCGCTTCGCGCCGAAGCCTGACGCCTGCCTGCACGCCAGGGAGAAGAGATCGTCCTCGGGCTGGAAGGACAAGTGGATGGCGGGCTTTCCCGAATTCGCCAGCGTCGTGTTGAAGTCGACGAGGGCGGACTGGGACGAGCGTCGGCGGCGCGCGGAGGCGATCAGGATTCTGGCGCGCTCTGAGGGGCGGCGCGGGTGCCGGCTGCTGAAGAAGAAGAGCCTGCGGGAGCTCACCTGAACCGGGAAGGAATCGCCCCGATCGTAGCAGGGCCGCCTGAAGGCGCGGCCCCTACTGGAAGCTGGGCCCTGAGTCCTCACCCGCCCGGCGGGCACACCGTTCCGGCCTTCGCCGGATCGGTGTTCTTCACGACCTCGCACTTCACGTACGCGCCGCGCTCGCGCGCGAACGTCTGCAGGTCCGCGATCGCCGCCTCGAACTCGTCGTTCGTGTACGGTTTCAGGACGTCGCTGCGCGCGGCCGTGCGAATGAGATCGTAGGTTGTGGTGATCTCGCGCTCCAGCCACCCGCGCGGGGTCTCGCCCGGAGTCAGAATCTCGGCCGGATCGAGCTCGGCGGCCGACGCCTCCGCTGCCAGCACCGCGTCGAAGAACGCGGCCTTCAACTCGGGCACCAGCATGGCCCGGCGCATCAGCACGTTCTCCTGATGACCCGACAGGGTCGAATACTCGATCGCGCGGAACGTGTTGTCGGCGTCCCACGCGATGAACTGCGACACGGTCTGCTTCTCGAACCGGTACAGGTAGAAGTTGTTCATGCCGGCGTAGCCCAGGATGCCGTCCCATTCGGCCAGGAACGCCTGCACGCCAACGTGCTTCATGAAGAGCGACAGATCCAGGTAGGCGGCCATCGACGACACGAACATGTCGTCGCGCGCCTCGTTGACGGTTCGCACCATCGACTCGATCTCGTGGTAGAGATCCCACTCGGAATCGTTCTCGTGTGTCTTGGGCGAGAACAGCTCCTTGTAGGACGCGAAATCTGCGCCGAGATACGTGAAGAACCAGGGAGACCCTTCCTTGTAGTTGTACTCGAAGAGAAACCCGTCGTTCTCGGTGTCGCCGTCCTTCTCGCCGAAGACGCGCCCCAGCATCGTCTTGTCGATCGACTCGACGATCACGTAGAGGCCGGCGTACTGGGAGTTGACGTAGAGCATCGCGAACGACTCGCGCGGCGCCGGCAGGTTCATCCGCGCGAAGAGCCGCATGGCCATCGCTTCCTTGAGACCGCTCGGGTCTTGCCACAGGTTATCGAGGATGAACGATTTCAACCCGAGGAACTCCTGGCCGGACGCGTAACGATTGATGTCGACGCGCAGGCCGGGCTTCGACTGGCTGCGTGACCCCAGCCCCCGCGACCGGATGCCGATGTTCTGCACCGTCAGGCCTTGCCACTTGAGCGTGGCCGCGTAGTACTCGTTGGTCTGGTAGGCGGCCTTGAGCTTCTCCCAGTCGCGCGAACTCACGATGAGGTCCACGCGGTGGAGCACGTTGGGATTGAAGAGATCGGCGGCGGTCTGGGCGGCCGCCCCGGCGGCGCCACACGACAGGACGAGGAGCAGTGATACGGCGAAAGTCCGGGACGCTCGCATGACCTGACCTCCCGGCACGATGGGTGTTCGGATAGCCATCATTACATCACAAATTGCAGCCGGCAGATCCCGCTCCAGACCGCGGCCCGGCCCGGAATCGGGCTGCGCTCGATGTCCTGAAACGACTCACGCAGGCCGTTCACCTGGATCTTGGCCCACTTGTTCAGGTACCAGGTGCCGCCGAACGTCCAGACGCGGTCCCGGTTCTGCAGTACGTTATCGGCGCGAGGGTTCGAGAACGCCGGCCCTTCGTTCGACTCGCTGCCGAACCCCAGCTCCTCGTAACGCATCGCCAGCTCGAGCGCGCCGAAGCCGCCCCGGAAGAGCGGCCTGCGCGGCCCGATCCCGCCCGACTTCGACTCGCCGGTCACGGCCCAGCTCCCGCTGACGTACCAGCCGCTCGCCACGACGTCCGACAGGTTCACGTCGCCCAGGCCCTGCCTCAGGCGCTCCTCGTCCGATCGCGCATACTCGGCCTTCACCGAGAACGGCCCGGGGGTCCACACAAACTCGGCGCCGAACCGCCAGCGCCGGCCCAGGACGTACACGGGCTCGAAGAAGGTGTGCCCCAGCACGCTCCCACCCTCGAGGCTGTTGAGCCCCTCGGGCACCTCGCTCGTCGTGAAGGCGACGCCGACCTGCAGGCGCTCGAGCGCCTTCGGCGCCGACGCGCGGCGGAAGGGCTCGACGGTGATGCGCATCGCCGCGCTGTGCTCGTTCGCCGGCTCCGCCTCGCCCGGCAGCACAAAGGCGTCCTTCTCGAGTCGCGCGTTCTCGCCGTCGTTCTTGAACGCGCCGAATTCGTACGTCAGGAGGCGCTTGAACAGCCGGCCGTGCACCATCAGGCCGATGTCGCGCGCCGGCGCGATGGTGTCGCCGAGGAGCGAGCGGTTCACGAAATCGAGCTCGGTCGGGCTCGTGAGCTGATCGGCGCCGAACGGCGCCTTGAACTTCCCGACCTGCACCTCGAACACCGGCGCCGGCTTGAGGTTGACGAACACGTCGCGCCACGGATTGTCCTGGCGCAGCTCGGCCTCGACCTCGAAGTCCACGTATTTCGTCAGCTCGCCCTTCACGCCGAGACGCCGGCGTGTCAGCTCGAACCTCCCGCCTTCGTCCTGGAGATCCCACTCGGACACGCGGAAGTCGGTCTGCAGCTTCACCCGGAAGTCGATCGTGACCTGCGTCCCCGCCCGCAGCGACGGACGGTCGTCCCACACGAGCCGCAGTCCTTTCTTCTCCTTCTTCTGCTCCGCGGGGTCCGTCCTCGTCTGCGCAGCGGCCGCGAGGGGCGTCAGCAGGATCAGGGTCCACGACGCCAGCCAGGCTCGTCTCATGACGTCCGTTCCATCCACGCCGCGGCCGCGGCCATCGGCTGGCCGCGCGCCATGCGCGCGAAAAAAGTGCTCAGCTCGGCGACCGCCGCGCGATCGCGCGTCACGATCGACACTTCGCGCCGGAAGCCCAGGTGCAGGGCCGACAGCGACAGGCTGCCGATGACCGCCGTCTGCTCGTCGACGACCATCATCTTGCCATGCGCCACGCACCCGGCCACATCGTCCGGCCCCAGCGTCGTGACCGTCACGCCCGCGCGCCGCCTGGCGTCGAGCAGGGCGCGCATGGCCGGGTCGGTCAGCTTCGGATCGATGATCCGGATGCTCCGGCGCGCGCCCTCAATCAGCCCGGCAAACTGATCGCGCGCGCGCTCGGGCCCGATGACGAGCCGGGGGCTCAGCCGCGGCGGCAGGCCGCTGTCAGGCGCGTGACAGTCGGCGTCGAACAGCCGCCGCAGGCTTGAGACGACCGCCGGATCGCGGGTCACCAGCAGGAAGTCGCACGTGCGCTCGAAGCACTTCCGCGTGAGATTCAGCGACGCGACCAGCGCGGGTCCGTCATCCGCGACGAGGTACTTCGCGTGGTACTTGACGACGGGATCCGCGTAGCGATGCAGGTGGGCGCCGCTCGTCTCGAGCAGCGCCCACAGCTCCTGGAGCCGCTTCCGGCCGCCCTTCGCGCGGCTCGTGAGCAGCACTTCGACGCGGACGCCGCGGCCGAGCGCGTCGGCCAGCGCGTCGAGCACCGCGAAATCGTCACAGCGGAAGACCGAGAGGATGAGGCGGCGCCGTGCCGCGCGGATGAGGTCGAGGATCGCGGCGCGGCGATCCGCCGGCGCGATGACGATCCGATCCCCGGGCGTCGCGCCCCGCGCTCGCGCGGCAGCCGGTCGGGCGCCCATGGGCTCAGTCGCTGCGCTTCGGCGGTTTCCAGGAGACCGACTGCACGCCGGCGTCTCCCGCCATCAACTGCGCGCTCAGGTCCTCGAGCGACACACCGGGGTCCATGGTCGTGTGGTACTCGATGACCGCTTCGTCGCCCTGCGAGATCTCGCGCGGCTCGAACACGACACGGTTCCGCGCGAACACGCTCTGCACGTGCGCCACGGGGAACTCGCGACCCTTGGCTTCGATCTCGACCATCATCACGCGTGGCTGCCGGGCGCCGACGTAATCGAGGACGGCCAGCAGCACGCACAGGAACGCGGTACCGAGGCCGGCCACGGCGAACAGTCCAAGGCCCGCCGACATCCCGAGCGCCATGAGCAGGAACAGGATCGTGATGTCCTTCGGATCCTCGACCGGCGTGCGGAAGCGGATGATGCTCGCGGCGCCCGCGATGCCGAAGGCGCGCGCCAGCGAGTTCCCGATGATCATCATGATCGCGGCGCCCGACACGCAGAGCAGCACTTGCGCGTGCTCCATCGCCTGCGTGAACGGCTTCTCCCGGCGTAGCCGCCGCTGCACGCCGGTGACGAGCAGGCCGATGAACGCGGCGGCGACGAGCTTGGAGACCTCGACGAACGGATGCTGGACGACCGGCGACGATTCGCCGGTGACGAGCCCGCCCGTGTCGCCGGAGACCGTCGGCGCGGCGACCTGCGGCCACTCCCGGCCGGCCCACCACAGTGCGAGGCACACGAACGCGCCCCCGATGACGAGCCGGATGGTGCCCCACGGCCACTGCCGGGCCCGCGCCGCCTCGAGCGACTCATGGATGGTGAAGACCGAGCCGAGGTGCGCGAGCTCGAGCATCGATCGCACCCGCGCGTTCGGGCGGACGAGCGCGAAGCTCGCGTCCATGCGCTGCGCCGTCGTGTGACAACGCACGAGGGTTCGAATGCCCGCGCTGTCGACGGTCGGGACCTGGCTCAGGTCGACCACGATCTGGCGGTACCCGCTTCGCAGCAACGCCTGCATGCGTTGCTCGCATTCCTCCGCAGGACCGCCGGCGACCAGCGCTTCCCGCGGCGCCAGGACCAGGCGTTTGCCTGAGGTGTGCTCGGAGACCGCAGCCATGCCCGTTCGTGTACCTCTGGTCTGTTATGCTGATGGCGACAATCGGTGACCGGCAGGGTCAACCAGGGTGCCGGCGCAAGGTACCACACAGCCGCGGGCAGTCGCAATCGGACCACCCGGCCGCCGTGGCTCATTCGACATCGGCGCTATGAGACACGTGGCGGTCTGGGCGGCGCTTCTCGGCGTGCTCGTTCTCGACGGATGCGGCGGCGGCACCGGCAGGGGCGGTCCTTCACCGGTCCCCATCCCCAGGGGCCCGAGTGTCTTCGTCGGTGCGGGCGACATCGGCTGGTGCGGCTCGACCGCGCCCGAAGCGACGGCCAAGCTGCTCGACGGCGTCGAGGGCACCGTCTTCACCACCGGCGACAATGCCTACCCCGCCGGGACGCGCGAGGACTTCCGCAACTGCTACGAGCCCAACTGGGGGCGCCACAAGTCGCGCACGCGCCCCACGCCGGGCAATCACGACTACGGCACGGCGGGCGCCGCGCCCTACTTCGAGTACTTCGGCGCCAACGCCGGCCCGTCCGGCTTCGGCTACTACAGCTTCGACCTGGGCGCCTGGCACATCGTCGCGCTCAACAGCAACATTCCGATGGATCAGGGATCGCCGCAGCTCTTCTGGCTGCGGCAGGATCTCGACGAGCACCGACAGGACTGTACGCTGGCGTACTGGCACCATCCGCTCTTCAGCAGCGGACCGAACGGCAATCAGCTGTTCGTGCGCGAGGTCTGGCGCGTGCTCTACGAGTACGACGCCGAGGTCGTCCTGAACGGCCACGAGCACATGTACGAGCGCTACGCGCAGCAGGATCCCAACGGACGCTTCGATCTGCAGCGCGGGATCCGCGAGTTCGTCGTCGGCACGGGCGGCGCGCCGCTCTACCAGCTCGTGCAGGGCGGGGCCAACCTGGAGACGTCGGCCAGCGTGTATGGCGTGCTGCGCCTGACGCTGGTCTCGAACGGCTACACGTGGGAGTTCACGTCCGTCGCGGGCCAGTCGTATCGGGACTCAGGGACGGGGACGTGTCACTGAAGAAGAACTGAGGACTGACAACTGAGGACTGACAACTGAAGACTTGGGCACTGGCGACTTCAGAAGTCGTTGTCAGTTGTCAGAGCTTGTGAAGAAATCGCATGGCACGTAGCGCGCATCTTCAGATGCGCCCGACAGGCCGGACTGAAGTCCGGCGCTACGGCGATTTCTTCACACGCTCTCATGACTGGCTCCTTGCTGATGCGGGAACGCGCGGGCGGATGCGTGGAAGATAGCATACTGTTCACCACCATGAGTGACACGCCTGGCCGCCGCGGCTATCTCGACCTTCCCCTTGACACGGCGCGAGTTTAGTAGTTTAGTGATAGCTAAATTATAGCCCTGTCATCCCCGGGCTGGGGGCGACAGGACGCACGCTCGGGCGGTGACAGATGACGCGGGCGCTCTCTCGAGTGATGCCCGCGAACGAGGGCGACATGGTCGGACGACTTCCCGAGTGGGCCGTGGCCCGGCCCAAACTGACGATCACCCTGGCGGTGGCCCTGACGGCCGTGTTCGCCGCCTGGCTGCCCGGCATGCGCACCGACACCGATCCGAAGAACATGCTGCCCGTCACCTCCGACGTGCGCGTCTTCAACCGCCAGGTCGAAGAGTGGTTCGGTCTCCACGAAGACATGATCGCCGTCGGCATCGTCCGCGACGAGGGGCTGTTCGACCGGCGGGCGCTCGGCGCCGTCGCGCGGCTGACCGATCGGATCATCCGACTGCCCGGCGTCGTGTCGGCTGACGTCACGAGCCTGACGACTGCCGACAACATCGTCGCCGAATCGGGCACCCTCACCGCGCAACCGCTGCTGCCGGCGGTTCCCGACACCGACCAGGACCTCGCGGCGTTTCGACGGACCGTGATGGACAACCCGATGGCCGTCG
>CAYHSN010000178.1:0-6988 GCA_964359235.1 uncultured Vicinamibacterales bacterium
TCTCGTCGTCGAACTGGAAGCCGTAGCGCCGATAGCGATCGTAGGCGCGCTGGTTAAGGGCGCGCACCTCAGGCGCCGCGTTGATGTGCGCGGTGATGAGCTCGCGAATCCGCAGCGCCGCCTCCTTGTAGCGCGGGTGCCGCGGGTCGTCCAGGTACGCGAAGCTCGGCATGAACCAGCCGCGCATCGTCCACCAGTCACGTGCCTCGGTGACGCGGTTGCGCACCCAGCCGGCGTACTCCGAGAAAAGCTGCACCCACTCGTGCGACGGATAGCCGTGGGGGTTGAGGAAGATATCGGGCAACCACATGCGCCAGAGCTTCGGCCGGACGGCCGACTCGGGATAGATCGGGTCGGCGTCCCACTGCGCCGACGTCATGTCAACCCCGAGCGACCCCAGATACCCCGCGTGAAGCATGTGGTTCGGCGTGATCTTCTGCAGGTCGTAGGCGAGCTGCGCCCCGTCCGGGTTCGTGATCGGGTGAATGACGACGTTGACCCTCTTGAGCTTTTCCTTGTAGCCCGGATCGGTGAGCAGCAGCTCGGCGAACTTGAGCACGTGGCTCGTCGACGAGACCTCGTTGGCGTGCTGCCGGGCCGAGTACACCACCGTCGGCTTGAGCGTGGACATCTTGGCCTGCGACCCGTGGGAAGCCTCGATGGGCGGCATCAGGTCCATCGCCCAGACCTCTTTGCCGAGATAACTCTCGCCGACCTTGTAGACGGTGGCCTCCTTGAAGGTGGCCATCTTCGCGAGCAGCGCGTAGGCCTCGGGCGGTGGAATCGGCGTGTCCCACTGGACGATCGAGCCGCCGGTGTCGCGAGAGCTGCCGCCGGTCAGGTACGTGCGGATGTCGGGGAACGGCGCCGGCGTGCCGCCCTCGAGCGTCGCCACGCGCTCCGACGCGGGATCCGGATCGAACGTCGAGCCCGCGACGATCTGCAGCGCGCCGAGATCGTGATACGCGAGCGCGTCGGCGTAGAGGCCGGCACGGCGCAGGCGGTTCAGGTGATTCACGACCGCCACGACCTGCTCGGCCGACAGGATTTGCGCGTCGACCTGCTCCTCGCGCGCGCGCGTCACCATCGCCGCGCGTTCGTCTTTCTCGGTGTCCACCTTGATCCGGACGTCGAGCCGCTCGAGGCCGTCGCGTCCGGCGCGCACCGTCGCCGCAACCGCCGTCGGCCGCTCCGCGGCGATCTTCGGGATCTCGCGCTTCAGCACGCGGTCGCGGCCGCCCCGCTCGCGATACTCGACCCACACGGCCGGCTTCGGCGAGCCGAAGCCCGTGAAGGTGATGCTCGCGCGACCGGGCTTCCCGTCCGCCTTCGGGTGCATGACGGGGATGACCCGGCCCGGATAGTCGAGCGGACGCCCGCGCGCGTAGCGGCCGAGCACGTCGAAGAAGTGGAGCGTGGCGAAGTAGATCTCCTCGTGCATCGCCTCCATCGACGCGATGTGCTCCTCGTCGACGCCGATCGCGTACTCGGGCTCGCTGAGGGTCAGATCGACGACGAGCTCGCCGAAGTGCGGCGCGTCGGCCGGGTCTGGTTTCCCCTCGAACTGGGCCATCACGTAGTCGTAGATCGCCGGAAGCGTTTTCGCCTGGAAGTGATCCCAGAAGCGCTCGAGGTCCGTCTCGATGCGCTGATCGACGACCGGCCGGCCGCCGACGCTCGCCGCGATCCAGCCGGTCGTCACCCGCACTTTCTCGTAGTCGGGGAAACGATCGAAGTACGGCCGGACGACGTACTTCGGCTCGAAGGTCTGCCGGAGGATCGCCTTGCCGTCCGACCCGGTCGCGATGATCTCGTAGGCGGACGATCCGATCGGCATCTTCTCGAAGCGGATCTTCTTCGGGTCGATCTTCAACTCGCGCGCGAGCACCTCGTCGATCGGGAAGATCTCGAGCAGCCAGCGCGTCGGCGTGAACATCGCCTGCTGCTTCCACTCGGGCGGCGGGCCGATCTCGGCGAACCGAATCGTCAGGCTGTCGACGTTCTTTCCGGCGAGCGCCGGTCGGACCACGTCGTCGAGCCAACTGTAGCCCTGCTTGTAGGCGGAGAGCACCGTGACGGACGTGCCGGCGTCGGAGGCACCCGCCTTCAAGAGCTCGGCGCGCGCCTGGTCGGCGATCTGCTTCCGGATCTCCGGCGGCTCGCTCAGGCGCGCCTCGACCACAACCGGCTGCCGTTTCTTCACCGCCGGCACGACGCGCGTCCGGAAGAGCCGCCAAAAGTCGTCGACCTCGGACGGCACGTCGAACGCTTCGCTGATCGGCTGTCCGCCGACGGTAATCGGCGTCGCGTGCTGGACGTCGAGGTTCTCGACGGTGACGTCGATCTGCGGCGCCTTGAACTTGCCGGCGACCTCGCGGCGCAGCAAGTCGGCGTAGCCGTCTGGCGCCTTCTCGACGAACACCCGCACGTGCGCGAGCTCGAGGTCCTTCCCCGCAAGCTCCTGCGCGAGCTGGTCGATCTTGTAGAGCGCCATCGCGCCCTGCCCGGCCGGCGAACGCCCCGACAGGAACCGGCGCACATCCTCCTCGACGTCCTCGACGGTCGTGCGGTCCTTGCCGCGCTGCCACACGTGCGGAAACCGCTCGGCGATCTGCTCCAGCGCGCGATCGACGCCGCGCGCGTCGCCGCCCGTGACGATGACCGCGCTCTTCTCGCCGAACGCCTTCTTCACCACCTGGATCAGACCCTGCCCCTGCTCGAGCGCCGGACGCACGAACTTCTTCTCCGCGATCAGCTGATCGACGATGGGATGCGTGACGCCGATGAGCACCAGCGTGGGCTCGACGTCGGGCTTCGCGATCGCACCAGGCGGTGTCACGAGCGGAATCGACACGCCTGTGGACTCGAGGCCGAAGCGCGCCGCCAGATCGATCGTGCGCTCGGCGCCAGGCCCCGATGGACTGAGGATCGTTTCGACGCGATCCGGAATCAGGTTGTTGTCGGAATCGCCGAGCAGTCCGTCGATGTGAAACAACGTCGACAGATCGAGATTGGCTTTCGCGCCGCCGGGCCGCCGGCCGAGGGGTTCCGGCCCCGGCGTCACCGCACGCGGCACGTCGATTTCGACCGCGGCCGCACCGCCGGTGTCGAGGCGCACGCGGATGACCCTCGCGCCGGGCGTCGACACGGGCGGGGTTTCGTCACCCGGCGGCCTGGCCGCGGGCGCGGCGGTCGCGCGCTCTTGCGCCAGCTTGCGGAGAACGTTTTGCGCCGCGGTCGCGTCGGCGCCCGTCGCTACGATCGCGCGCACGACGATCCGCTCGAGCGCATTGTCGCCGGCGCGCGCGTAGACCGCCGGCACGTCCACCGAGGAGACCTGCACGTTGCGCGCGGCGAGAAACGCCTTCACGTCGTCGGCGACCTTGTCGAGCGTCGCGCCTTTCGGGTCCCAGACGTACGGGAGCCGTCCGGCGAATGCTGACGCCGCGGCGCGCGTACCCGCGCCGTCGCCGCCTGTGATGACGACAGCAAGATCTCCTGTGGGGTCCGGCTTTCGCCGGACCTGGCTCGCGCTCGTTGTGTCCAGCTTGAACCGGGCCGGATCGGCCGCATCCGGCCTTACCCTGACTATTGCGACGAGACCCTCACCGGCCGCGAGCCCCGAGGCGCCCACGTCCACGGCGGCCAAGCCTGCGCGCGCAAGTCCCGCCTGGCCGATGACGATGGGTGTCCCGGCCGAACCACCACGGGCGAGCGGCAGGTTCATCGCCGAGGTTTCGAAACCCAGGCGGGCCGCCACGTCGCCCGCCGCAGCGACGTCATCATCGCCGGGCGAGTCGCCGAGCACGAGGCGCGCGTCGATGAAGTCGATGACGCCGTCCCCGTTCCGGTCCTGCAAGATGCCGCCCGTCTTGTACAGTGCGGCAAGATTCTCAATCTGCGGAGCGGACTGCTGGGTTGACGCGCCCGTGCTGAGCAGGAAGACGAGACATGCACTCAAGAAGAGCCCGCGCCGTGGCCGCGCGCCGATGACCGTACGCCGCATGGGTGTGCTCCTGTGGATCGCCGAAGGCTCGCGTGGGTGGAGGGAAGGGACACACGTGCCGCCGAACGCCTCGAACGAAAACGGACGGCCGGCGCCCTCCACGCGTTGACGCGAAGGGCGCCGGACGGTCTGGTCCGATCAGAACTGATACCTCAGCGCGATCTCCACCTGCCGCGACGGCGCGTTGATGTTGGGAAGGAGCCGCCCGGGCTGGCCGAACAGCGGACGTCCCGCCAAGTCGTTGCCGGCGCTGATATTGACGTTGTTCATGTCGAAGTTCGCCCGGTTGAACAGGTTGAAGAGCTGGGCGATGAACTCCAGCCGGTGCCGGCCGGCGAGTGAGAAGAACTTCGAGAAGCGGAGGTCCACGTTCGCGAAACCCGGACACGACACGGACGTGACGGGCGTCAGGCCCCGAGACGTACGGTATGCGTTGACCGCGTCGAGATTCAGGCCGCGGCAGCCCGAGCCCGGCACGACACCAGGCAGGAGGTCTCCCGTATAGCCGTCACCGTTGAGATCGGGGGTCGACGCCGTCGGCCCGAATGGTAGACCCGAGCGGAAGTCGCCAATCGCCGACACCTGCATCTGGCCGGGCAGCGCCACGATGCCGCTTACGACCAGACGGTGCCGCCGGTCGGCGCCCGCGTAGCGGGTCACCTTCGTGAACCCGTAAGAGTCAGGGGCAACGCTGGTGAAGGCGCTGTCCATCGCCTTACTGAGCGTGTACGAGATCAGGAACTGATGGTTGTGGGTCATGCGCTTCTCGACCTTCACGAGCAGCGCCTTGTAGGTGTTGTCCGCGGCAGACTCCACGAAGGTCACGCGGCCCAACTGCGGGTAGGGTTTCACCCTCGTCGTCCGATCCGGGATGTTGGGATCGAGCGTGTCGCGGTCGGAGTAGCGCCACACGAACGTGCCGTCCGCCGTCACCGCGATGTCGCGCCCGAACATCCGGCTGATGCCCACGTTCGCCTGGTGCGCGTAGGGATTGACGAAGTCGCTGCTGTTGACGGTGATGTTCGGCGTGCCGACGCCGTAGAACTGATCGCGCGACTGTCCTTGGTACGGATCCGGAAACGCAGGGCGATTGATCACGATCCCCTTGCTCTGCGGCCAGGTCAACTCGCCACCCTGCAGCAGCGTGCGGATGTTGTCGTAGAACATGCCGTAGCCGGCATGCACGTTGGTGACGCCGTCGTCTTTCGGGTCCCACGCAAACCCCACGCGAGGCCCCCAGTTGTTGTGGTCGCCGCGGCCCTTGTGATCGTTGGTGAGGGCCGACGGGATAGCCACCGGGAAGCTGCCGTCGCGCCCGAGCTTGTCCTGGATCTTCTGCAGTAACCCCTGCACGTCCTCGATGAACACACCCATCTGGAGGTCATAACGCAGACCCACGTTGAAGGTCAGCGTGTGGGTCACCTCCCAGTCGTCCTGGAAGTAGGCCGAGAAGTGCTTCACGGGGATGTCGCCGTAGGTCGGCAGCGTGTTGGTGTACTGCGTCGGCCACGTCGTCGGATCGCTCGCGTTGTAGGGCACATCCTTGGGGAACGTCCACGCCCCAGGCGGCGTGCCCATGTTGTCGTACTGGAACGTGATGTAGTTGAAATCCGCGCCCATCTTGAATTGGTGCTGGCCGCCCCAGCTCGGGATCAGGAACGAGTAGTCGTCCTTGAGTTCCCACCGCGTTTCCGGACCCATCTGGCTGTTGCCGCAGCCGCCCACGGCCACCGAGGGGTAATTGAAGATGGGCGTGCAGTAGTTCAGCCGATCCTGGCGGAAGTCGCCCGGCTCCCAGTCGCCGTGGCTGTACGGCGGCGCAACGATGTACTTCGAAAACGCGCGCTGGAACCGGAAATCGTTGATCGTGCGGTCGCTCATGACCCACGTGTGCCCGATCACAACCGAGTCGCGCGGCACGGCGAAGTCGAAGCTGTTCGTCGGATGAACGCGCCCGCCGGACGTGATGATCGGCCGGTACTCGTCCTCGGCCGCGATCCGTGCGAAGAGCGACTGCGTCGAGTTGAGCTGGTGATCCAATCGCAGCAGGTAGGTCCAGCGATCCTGCTTACTTCTGTAGGTGCCTTCGTACTGCGGCCACAGTCCCTTGGTCGTCACGGTGAAGTACTGATTCTCCTTCGTGCCTTCGTACGCGAAGAAGTAGTGGGTTTTGTCCTTCACGATCGGCCCGCCGAGCGTAGCGCCGTACTGGTAGCGCCCGTAGTCGGGCTTGGGAGTTTTGTTGAGCTCCTGGAAGTACTCGATGCCCGTGATCGACTTGTCCCGGAAGAACAGCAGGCCCGAGCCGTGCAGCTCGTTGGTGCCGGACTTCGAGACGACCGTCACCATGCCGCCGGTCGCCAGCCCGTACTCGGCCTTATGGGTCGAGGTGGACACCTTGAACTCGCGAATCGAATCCATCGCGAAGTTCTGACGCGGCTCGCCCATCTCGGCCCACGTGTTGTTGACGCCGTCTACCATGAAGCCGTTGGAGTACTCGCGCGTGCCGGCGCCCACGTTGACGTTGCCGCGGTAGAAGAAGCCGCGGATGGCGTCCTGCGACGTGCCCGGTGTCAGCATCGCCAGGTCGATCCACCGCCGCGAGGCGACCGGCAGGTCCTGAATCTGCTTGTTCGAGATGCTCGTGGAGACCGCCGACGCCGTCACATCCACGATGGGCGACTCGCCCGTGACGGTGATCGTCTCGGTGATGGCCGCCGGCTTCAGCGTGAAGTTGATCGTCGCGGTCTGGTCGATCACCAGGACGATGTCGGGCCGCGTTTCGGCATTGAAGCTGGCGAGTTCCGCCGTCAGCACGTAGGTGCCGGGCGGCAGCGCCGGCAGGCGGTAGTCGCCGGTGGCGCGCGTCACGTCCGTGCGGACCAGCCCTCGATCCTGGTTCCTGGCCGTCACCGTCACGCCCGGCAGAATCCCGCCGCTCTGGTCCTTGATGGTCCCGACGATTTGCGCGTTCTGTGCGTA
>CAYHSN010000179.1:0-6948 GCA_964359235.1 uncultured Vicinamibacterales bacterium
TCTCGCGCGACTTGATGCCGACCAGCCGGTTCTCCACCATGTCGATGCGGCCCACGCCGTGCGCGCCCGCGATTGTCTCGAGGCTGCCGATGAGCTCGACGAGCGGCATCGCGATGCCGTTCACCTGCACCGGCACCCCGGCCTCGAAGCCGATCTCGACGTAGGCCGCCATGTCGGGGCACTCGGCGGGCGACTTGGTGAGCGTGTAGATCTCCTCGGGCGGCGCCTGCCACGGATCCTCGAGCACGCCGCACTCGATCGAGCGGCCCCACAGGTTCGAGTCCGTGCTGTACGGGCTCTCGATCGTGGCCGGCACCGGGATGCCGCGCGCGCGGGCGTACTCGATCTCCTGCGGCCGTGTCAGGCCCCACTCGCGCGCCGGCGCGATGACCTGGATGTCGGGCTCCATCGCGCGCGCCGAGACGTCGAGCCGCACCTGGTCGTTGCCCTTGCCGGTGCAGCCGTGCGCGATCGCGTAGGCGCCCTCGATGCGCGCGACCTCGACGAGCTTGCGCGCGATGAGCGGCCGCCCCAGTGCGGTGGCCAGCGGGTAACGGTCCTCGTAGATCGCGCCGGCCTGGAGCGCCGGCAGGATGAACTCGCGGGCGAACTCCTCTCGCACGTCGATCACGTGCGCGCGTACCGCGCCGATGGCGAGCGCGCGCTCGCGCACGTCGTTGAGCTCCTTGCCCTGGCCGAGATCCAGGGTGACCGCGATGATCTCCGCCCCGTCGCGCTCAGCCAGCCATGGGATGGCGACCGACGTGTCCAACCCGCCCGAATAGGCCAACACGATCCGATTCATCTCTGTCGTTCCTTTCCTCTGTTCGTCGCGGGATTCCGTGACCCTTCCGTGACCCTTCCGTGGCCCTTCCGTGGCCCTTCCGTGGCCCTTCCGTGGTCCTTCCGTGGTCCTTGCCGTGTCCGTCACCGCCTCGCCCACCCTTCCAGCCGTCGCGCCAGCGCGCGGGCGTGACGGCCGTCGGGTGTCACCACCAGGATCGTGTCGTCGCCCGCGATGGTGCCGACCACCTCCGCCACCTGCGCGCGGTCGATCGCGATCGCCAGCGGGTTGGCCTGACCGGAGTCGGTCCTGATGACCAAGAGCTGCTGCACACGCGTCACCCGGCGCAGGTACTCCCCCACCGCGTGCCGCAACTGCGTGTCGGCCAGCCCGCGCGCCGGCTGGTCGGGGCCTGGCCGCCGGTACGCGCTGTCGGCGGCGTGCTTGACGAGCCCCAACTCCTTGATGTCGCGCGACAGGGTGGCCTGGGTGACCGTGACGCCGCGGCCGTGCAGGCGGCGGCGAAGCTGCTCCTGGCTGGTGATCGCCTCGCGATCGACGAGATCCAGGACGATCGACTGACGGTAGGCCTTCATGTCTATACAGCGGTCTGCATGAGTATACAACAGGACCCGGCCGCGCCGATCCGCCATTTTAAGGGCCCGCACCGCCCGGCGGCCGGCGCACCCGTTGACGCGTCGGGTGTTTTCGACGTATAACTACACGGACGCATGCATAGTTATTCATCCGTCCGGGTCGGCGTGGCCGGCGCGACCGGCTACGCCGGCCAGGAGCTGGTGCGCTTCCTCGCGCGCCACCCGGGGGCCGAGCTGCGTCTCGCCATGGGCTCGAGCGCCACGAGCGCGGCCCGCGCGCTCCCGGCCCTCGCCCGGCTGTGGGACGGTGAGGTCCTGCCCCTCGACACGGACCGGCTCGCCCGCGAGTCCGACGCGGTCTTCCTGGCCCTGCCGGACACCGCCTCGGCCGATCTCGGGCCCCGCCTGGTCGAGGCGGGTGCGCGCGTCTTCGATCTCTCCGGGGCCTTTCGCCTGCGGGACGCCGGGTTGCGGCAGCGCTGGTACCCGGAGGCGCCGGCGCCTCCCCCGGGGGTCGCCTACGGCCTGACCGAGCGCAACCGCGCGGCCGTCCGCGCCGCGCGCCTCGTCGCGTGCCCCGGCTGCTATCCGACCGCCGCGCTCCTTGCGCTGGATCCGCTCGCCGAGGCCGGCTTCCTCGAGGGCGACATCATCATCGACGCGAAATCGGGCGTCTCGGGCGCCGGGAAGGCGCCGAGCGAGCGCACGCACTTCTCGGAGTGCCACGGCAACGTCAGCGCCTACGGCGTCTTCGGCCACCGGCACGCGCCCGAAATCGAGCAGCAGCTCGGTCTCTCCGTCACCTTCGTGCCGCACCTCGTGCCGCTCGACCGCGGCATCCTCGAAACGATCTACGCGCGGGTGAAGCCCGGGGTCACCGCGGCGCAGGTGACCTCCGCGTACCAGTCGGCCTACGCCGCCGCGCCGTTCGTGCGCCTGACCGGCGAGACGCTTCCCGAGATCAAGCACGTCGCGTACACGAACTTCTGCGACATCGGCTGGCGCGTGGATGACGCCTCGCGCCGCCTGATCGCGGTCGCCTGCCTCGACAACCTGGTGAAGGGCGGGGCGGGCCAGGCCGTGCAGAACTTCAACGTCGCATTCGATCTCGACGAATGCGCGGGGCTCTCATGACGAAGCGCGAGGCGATTACTCAGAGAAGCCCCCGCGCCGGAGCGGAGCGGGGCGGAGGGGTCCCCGCCCCTCGACGAGCTCAGGGCGCTCTGAGCCTGTCGAAGAGCGCGAGCGACGGCGCCTGGCGGGGTGCAGCCGCCTTCGCGAAGCTTCGGCGAGCCTGGCCGAAGCTCAACGAGCGGAGGCCGGGCGCCTTCGCAGGGCTCCGGGCGCCTCCGCAGAGCTTCGGGCGCCTCCGCAGAGCTTCGGCGGCCCTGGACGAAGCTCGAAGAGCGGAGTCCGGCGGCCCTGGACGAAGCTCGAAGAGCGGAGTCCGGCGACCCTGGACAAAGCTCGAAGAGCGAAGTCCGGGGGGCCCCGCCATCGTGATGAAGATCGGCGGCGAGCTGCTCGAGACGCCGCGGTCGGTCGAGCGTCTCGCGCGCGAGATCGTCTTCGCCGCCGGCGTCGCGCCGCTCGTCGTCGTGCACGGCGGCGGCCGCACGATCGACGCGGAGCTGGCCCTGCGCGGCGTCGCCAGGCGCGCGGTCGACGGCTTGCGCGTCACCGACGAGGCGACGCTCGACGTGGTCGTGTCGGTCCTCGCCGGCCTGATGAACACGCGTTTCGTCGCGGCGATCGGCGCGGCGGGCGGCCGAGCCGTCGGCCTGACCGGCGCCGACGCGGGTATCGGTCTCTGCGAGCAGGCGCCGCCGCATCGCTCCGCGACGGGTGCGCTCGTCGATCTCGGCCTCGTGGGCCGGCCGATCGACACGACGCCGCCCGCGCTCGTCGACGATCTGTGCGCGAAGGGCTACATCCCGGTCGTCGCGAGCATCGGCATCTCGGCCGACGGTCAGCTCTTCAACGTGAACGCCGACACCTGGGCCGCGCATCTCGCCGCCACGCTCCGCTCCCGGCAGCTCCTCATCGTGGGCGCCACGGCCGGTGTGCTGGACGAGGCCGGGGCAACGCTGGCGAGCGTGGATGTGGACAGCATCGACGATCTGATCGCGGCGGGCAGCGTGACCGCCGGCATGATCGCCAAGCTCGACGCGTGCCGTCAGGCCTGGCTCGGCGGCGTCCGCGACATCCGGATCGTCGACGGCCGCGGTCCCCTGGGCTTCGAGCACGCGCCCGCGACACGGATCACAGGCAGCGGATTCGTCCCGCGCCAGCCTGCGTGGGAGACGGGAACGGCGACCTGAGAACTGACAAGTGAGAACTGAAGACTGAGAGCCTGTGAAAAAATCGTACCGATCGTAGGGTCCGGCTTCAGCCGGACCAGACAGGGCCGCCTAAAGGCGGCCCCTACACCGATTTCTTCACAAGCTCTGACAACTGACGACTGACGACGACTGACGACTGACGACTCATGACGACCCGTTCCTCGGACATCCAGACCGCCGACGCGACCTACGTCCTCCAGACGTACCGCCGCGCGCCGGTCGTCTTCGAGCGCGGCGAAGGATCGTGGCTGTACGACGTCGACGGCAACGCCTGGCTCGATCTCCTCTCGGGCATCGGCGTGGCGTCGCTCGGCCATGCGCATCCGCGGCTCGCAGCGGCCCTGGCCGAACAGGCCTCGGCGCTGCTCCACACGTCGAACCTCTATCACCATCCACTGCAGAGCGCGCTCGCCGCGCGCCTGACCGCGATTTCCGGCCTTGCGCGCGCGTTTGTCTGCAACAGCGGCACCGAGGCGGTCGAAGCCTGCCTCAAGTTCGCGCGCCGTTACTGGCACACGCGCGGCAGGACCGAGCGCACGGACTTCGTCGCCTTCGAGCACGCGTTCCACGGCCGGACGTGTGGATCGTTGTCGGTGACGTGGGACGAGCACTACCGCACCCCGTTCCAGCCGCTCGTGCCCGGCGTGACGTTCGTGTCGCCGGACGATCCAGACGCGCTCGAGACGGCCGTGACGTCTTCGACCGCCGCGATCATCGTCGAGCCGATTCAGGGTGAGGGCGGCGTGCGGCCGATCTCGAACGCGCTCGCCGAGGCGATTCGCGACGCGCGGGCGCGCACGGGCGTGCTCGTGATCGCCGACGAGATCCAGTGCGGGCTCGGCCGCACCGGCTGCTACTTCCACTCGCACACGCTCGGCCTCGCGCCCGATCTCATGGCGCTCGGCAAGGCGCTCGGCGGCGGGATGCCGGTCGGCGCCGCGCTCCTCAGCCAGGACGTCGCGTCGGCCGTGGCCGCGGGCGATCACGGCACGACCTACGGCGGCAACCTGCTCGCGTGCCGCGCCGCGCTCGTGTTCGTCGAGGAGCTCGTCGACGGCGGGTTGCTCGAGCACGTCGGCGAGGCCGGGCGTCATCTCGAGCGGGGCCTGCTGCGCCTGCAGCAGCGTCATCCCGCGATTCAGGACATCCGCGGCGCCGGCCTGATGCGCGGGTTGCAGCTCGATCGCGACGCGGCGCCGGTCATCGAGGCCGCGCTCGCGCGCAAGCTGCTCGTCAACCGGACGGCGACAACAGTCGTGCGGCTGCTGCCGCCGATGAACATCTCGATTGGCGATCTGGATGAAGGACTCGATCGGCTCGACGGGGCCTTCACGGACGCGCTCGGGGAGACTGCCGATGTCATTCGCTCAAATGCGGCCCAGAGCCGCTGACGATCGCGAGACGCCGCCGCAGGCGGCGGTTGCCGCGGTCGTGATTCGGCCTGGCGCGCCGGCCGACGCGCCCGCGCTCTACGCGCTCATCACGGCGAACCTCGAAGTCGGCCATCTGCTGCCGCGCACGCTCGAGGATCTCCTCGAACACGCGCACCGGTTTCTCGTCCTGGCCGACGGCGCCGATATCGTCGGCTGCGGCGAGGTGGCGCCGCTCAGCCGCGCGGTCGCCGAGATCCGCTCGCTCGTCGTCGACGAGCGGTACCGCGGGCAGGGCCTCGGATCGCGTCTGGTCGATGCGCTGAAGCGCCGCGCGCGGATCGACGAGTTCCACACGCTTTGCGCCTTCACGCACCAGCCCGCCAGTTTCGTGCGTCACGGCTTCTCCATCGTCCCGCACCAGTGGCTGCCTGAGAAGATCGCGCACGACTGCCATACCTGCCCGCTCTTCCGGCAGTGCGGCCAGTACGCGATGTGGTTCACCATCACGCCGAACGCCGCGGTCCGCCCGATGCTGGTGAGCCCGGCCGCGCCGCGCGTCTATCCCGCGTCCCGCCCGATCGGCCGACGCTCATGATCGACCGTATCATCGCTCCCGTGGAGGGAGGCGTCACCGCCCCGCTCGGGTTTCGCGCCGCGGGTGTGAGCTGCGGCATCAAGGCGTCTGGCGCGCTCGACCTCGCGCTCATTGTCGCCGACAAGCCGGCCACCGCCGCCGGCATGTTCACCACGAACAAGGTGCAGGCCGCGCCGGTCGTCGTGTCGAAGGATCACCTGAAGCGTTCGCGCGGCCGCGCGATGGGGATCGTCGTCAACAGCGGCTGCGCGAACGCGTGCACCGGGGAGACCGGACTCGAGGTCGCGCGCGAGATGGCCGCCGAAGCCGGGCGCCTGCTCGTGTGCGCGACCGAGCGGGTGCTCGTCGCTTCGACCGGCGTCATCGGTGTGCAGCTCGACGGCGAGAAGGTCGCGCGCGGCATTGCCGACGCGAAGCGCGTGCTGCGACGGGAAGGACACCAGGACGCCGCGCGCGCCATCATGACGACCGACCCATGGCCGAAATCCTGCGCGGTGGAGGTGCCGACCGACGCCGGCGCGTTCCGCGTGGGTGGCATCGCGAAAGGCTCGGGCATGATCGAGCCGAATCTCGCCACGATGCTCGCGTTTCTGACGACCGACGCGAAGGTCGCCGCGCCCGTCCTGCGCCGGGCGCTCGCCGAGGCCGTGGTCGAGAGCTTCAACGCCATCACGGTCGACGGCGAGTGCTCGACCAACGACTGCGTGGTCGTGCTGGCCGGCGGCGCGAGCGGAGTCGAGATCACTGACGCGACCTACGCGGCCTTCGTCGAAGGCCTGCGCGCCGTGAGCCGCGAGCTGGCCATCCTCATCGTGCGCGGCGGCGAAGGTGCGACCAAACTCGTGACGCTTCGTGTCACGGGCGCAGCATCGCTCGATGAGGCGCGCCGCGCCGCGCGGACCATCGCCAACTCACCGCTCGTCAAGACGGCCATTCACGGCGGCGACCCCAACTGGGGCCGGCTCGTGGCCGCCGCGGGCCGCGCCGGCGTCGCGTTCGACCTCGCGCGGTGCACCGTCAAGATTGGCCCGCTCGTGCTCTTCGATCAGGGCGTCCCGTACGACGACCGCGCCCCCGACGCCGCGCGCGTCCTTTGCGAGCGCGAGATCGAGATCGAGGTCAATCTCGGCGCCGGCGGCCCGCACGCCGCGACGATGTGGACGTGCGATCTCAGCGCGGAGTACGTGAAGATAAATGCCGAGTATAGAACCTAGCCGTTCGGCTGGATACTTGCCGTTCGGGTGAGCACTTGCCGTTC
>CAYHSN010000180.1:0-3611 GCA_964359235.1 uncultured Vicinamibacterales bacterium
CTTCCGTGGCCCTTCCGTGGCCCTTCCGTGGCCCTTCCGTGGCCCTTCCGTGGTCATTCCCCTACCCATGCTGCTTCGAGAACCGGATCGAGGCCAGGGCCAGCAATACCGCCGCGTAAATGGCCAGCGCGGCAAGCGGCGTCAGGAGCGTCGGGAGCGCCAGGCCCTTCAGCAGGATGCCCCGCAACGCGACCAGGAAATACCGAGCCGGCACGATGTACGTGATCGCCTGCAGGACCTTCGGCATGCTGGAGATCGGAAAGATGAATCCCGACAGCATCAGCGTGGGCAGGTACGCGAGCAGGAGACTCATCTGAAACGCCACCTGCTGCGTCTCGGCCACCGTCGACACGAACAACCCCGTGGCGAGGGCGCCCAGAAGGAACAGGGACATCGCCAGGAGCAGCGTTCCCCACGACCCGCGCATGGGCAAATCGAAGAGCCACATCGACACCAGAACGATCAGCAGTTCCGACACCAGCGACAGGATGAAGTACGGGATCGTTTTGCCGACGACGTACGGCAGCGCGCCGATGGGCGCCATGCGCACCTGCTCCATCGTCCCGCTCTCCTTCTCGCGCACGATCGACAGCGCCGTCGACACGACGGCGGTGATCATGGCGATGTAGGCGATGAGGCCGGGGACGAGGAAGAGCGCGCTGCGAAGCTCGGAGTTGTACCAGATGCGAGGTTCGACGGCGAGGATGGGCGCCCGCACGCTCAGCGCCGGCGGCGTCGATCCCGGCACGCTGCGGACGATACGCGTCACGTAGCCCACGACGGTGGCCGCGGTGTTGGCGTTGTCGCCGTTCACGATGACCTGCACCGACGGCCCTTCGCCGCCGCGCAGGCGGCGGCCGAACTCCTCGGGGATGACGAGCGCCGCGCGCACGGCACCCCGGCCCATCAGGGCCTCGATCTCGCCTTCGGCCCGCGCGTCGGTGGTGAAGTCGAAATAGCCCGAGTTGATGAACGCCGAGACGAGGCTCCGGCTCTCCGTCGAGGCGTCGCGATCCTGAACGGCGAGTCTGATGTGGCGCACGTCGAAGTTCAGCGCGTAGCCGTAGAGCGTCAGGAGAAACGCCGGAATGAACAGGAGGATGAACAGCGACCGGCGGTCGCGCGCGATCTGCCGCAGCTCCTTGCGCGTGACGGCCAGGGCCTTCATCATGGCGCGCCCACCTTCTCGACGACGTCCAGAAACACGTCTTCGAGCGACGGCTGCACCCGCTCGATCGAGCGCACGTCGAGACCCGACGACCGCAAGCGTGCCGCGAGCGGCACCTCGTCGGCGCGCGGAACGTTGAGCACGGCGTGGACCGCCGTGCCGAACAGACTCGTCTTCTCGACCTCCGGCATCGCGTCGAGCGCCTTCATCGCCTCGACGGGGTGGTCGACGTGCACTTCCATGATGGGCCGGCCGGCGAAGACATGCTTGACCTCGCCGATCGTGCCGATCGCCGCCAGACGCCCGGCGTGGATGATGGCGACGCGGTGACACCGCTCGGCCTCGTCCAGGTAGTGCGTGGTGACGAGGATCGTGACACCGCCGCGCGCGAGCTCGTCGATGAGGCGCCAGAACTGCCGGCGCGACAGCGGATCGACGCCGCCGGTCGGTTCGTCGAGAAACAGGATCGGCGGCTCGTGGAGGATCGCGCACCCGAGCGCCAGGCGTTGCCGCCAGCCGCCCGAGAGGTCGCGTGCCAGCATGTGCTCACGCCCCACGAGACCAGCCATGTCGAGCGCGAACCGGCGTCGTTCGGCGTAACGCGAGTTCGACAGGCCGTAGAGTCCGGCGAAGAACCGGATGTTCTGATCGACCGTCAGCATCTCGTAGAGCGAGAAGCGCTGCGACATGTAGCCGATGCGGCGCTTGACGGCTTCCGGGTCGCGGCTGACATCCACGCCGCCGACCGTCGCCGTGCCGCTCGTCGGCCGGAGCAGACCGCACAGCATGCGGATGGTCGTGGACTTGCCGGCGCCGTTCGCGCCGAGAAAGCCGAAGATCTCGCCCTCATGCACGTCGAAGCTCACGTGGTCGACGGCGACAAAAGCGCCGAACTTGCGGGTCAGGTCGCGGACTTCAATGGCGGACATCAAAACAGCCTCTCTCCCGACGTAGTGCGCGACTTCAGTCGCGCGTGCGGGCCGGACTAAAGTCCGGCGCTACGTTCGGCGCTACGCCAACGGTCTTCCCTCATTCCTCGTTCCTCGTTCCTCGTTCCTTCGTGCCTTCGTGCCTTCGTGCCTTCGTGGCTCTAGCGTCCAAGTGCGCGCGCGAGCCGCGCCTCGGCGAGCCGGCTGTTCGCGAGCGTGCGCGTGCGCTCGAGCTCGGCTGTCAGCAGATCGGTCTGCGCGTCGAGCACGTCAGTACTCGTCGCCACACCCGCGTTGAAGCGGTCGGTCACCACGCGGCGGGCCTCGGTGGCGCTGCGCACACCGTCCTCGGCGGCGCGAATGGCCGCGAGGCTCGACTCGAGCTCGAGCCCTCGCTGTCGCACGTCCACCTCGATCCGCGTATCGAGGTCGAGCAGCCGCTCCCGGAAGGCGCGTTCGGCGGCCGCGGTCTCGGCGACCTGCGCTTTCACGCGCCCGCCGTCCCAGAGCGACCACGCGACAGTGACGCCGGCGTCCCACGAGCCCTGCCACTCGTCCGCCCGCGGAAAGATGCGCGGGTTCGGGTTGGCGTAGTCGACGCCGCCCACGACACTCATCTGCGGCTTCGTGCCGGTCGCCGCCGCCTCGCGCCGGGCGCCCGTCGCGGCGATTCGCTGCGCGATCGCGCGTCGCTCCGGGCGTTCGGCGCGCGCCTGCTCGGCCAGCGCGGACGGCGACTCCGCCGGAGCCGCGGCCGGTGTGAGGGCCACGTCGAGCGTGATGGCCGGGTCGGCCGCGAGGCCGACGAGCCGCGCGAGATCGGCCAGGGCCGAGTCGCGGCGCATCCGCGCGTCGATGAGCAGCCCCTCCTGCCGCGACCGATGCGCCTCGGCCGACAACACGTCGTTCGGCGGCACGAGCCCGACGGCCAGCCGGTTGCGCACGTCGGTCAGGTGCGCCTCGACCCGGCGCAGGGATTCCTCGAGCACGTGCACCGCCTCGTTGGAGGTGACGACCGCCCAGAACGCCCGGGTGATCTCGAGGCGCAGATCGGCGCGGGCCGTCGAGAGATCCTCGCCCGACGCCGCGGCCTCCGCGCGCGCTGCCCGCAGGAGGGCGTCCGTGCGACCCCCGGTGTAGATGGGCCACTGCAGATCGAGGCGCGTGCGGTAGTTGTCGGGAACATCGGGATAGATGATTCGCGGCGGCTGCCCCGGCTGCTGAATGCCGAACTCGTCGACGTGATTGGTGCGGGTGTACCCGGCGATCGCCGTCACCTGCGGCCGGTCCGACGCGTCGTTCATCTGCACGACCGCCTGCCACTGGTCAGTGCGCGCGGCGAGCTCGGCGAGCTGATGGCTCGTCTGCAGCCCGCGCGCCATCGCCTCGTCCAGCGTAAGGCGAACCGGCGCGCTCTGGGCGCGGGCAAACGCCGCCGCGCCCAGCGTGACCGCGACACCCAGCATCAGTCGGAAGATCTGTTGTCCGTTCATGGTCTGTGCCATTCCGTGGTC
>CAYHSN010000180.1:3711-6938 GCA_964359235.1 uncultured Vicinamibacterales bacterium
CCAGCATCAGTCGGAAGATCTGTTGTCCGTTCATGGTCTGTGCCATTCCGTGGTCTTTCCGTGGTCCTTCCGTGGTCCTTCCGTGGTCCTTCCGTGGTCATCCTGTGCCCGTTCCTGCCATGACCTTGTCGATGAAGACGTCCTCCAGTGTCGCGGCGATCGGCCGGACGCTCAGCACCCGGACGCCCGGCTGCGACGCGAGCGCCGCTTCGATCCGCGCGATCGCGTCGGGCCCGGCGTCCTCAACGAGGCGCGCGTGCGCGCGCTCGCCGAACACCTGGACGTCGGCCACGCCCGGGACCTTCGCCAGCGCGGCAGCCGCCGCGCGGTGCGGGTCGGCGACGACCTCCACCAGCCGGCCGGGGTGTGCCGCCTGCAGCCGCGCCGGCTCGTCGAGCGCCACCAGGTGCCCCTCGTGCAGCAGCGCGACATGCGTGCAGCGCTCGGCCTCGTCCAGGTACGGCGTGGCCATGACGATCGTGAGACCCTGAGCCAGGAACTCCGGCAGGAGTTTCCAGAACCCGCGGCGCGACACGGGATCCACGCCCGTCGTCGGCTCGTCGAGCACGATGAGCTGCGGTTCGTGGATGAGCGTGCACGCGAGCGCGAGCTTCTGCTTCATGCCGCCAGACAGCCGATCGGTCCGCCGCGACCTGAACGGCGCGAGTTGTGCCATTTCGAGCAGCCGCTCGCGGCGATCGCGATAGCGCCAGAGGCCGTGGATCTCGGCGAAGAAGGCGATGTTCTCGTCGATCGTCAGGTCGCCGTAGAGGCTGAACCGCTGCGAGAGGTACCCGACCGCGCGCGTGACGGCTCGGTGATCGCGCACAGGATCGTGACCGAGCACGCGAATCGCGCCCGCGTCGGGCTTCAGCAGCCCGCACAACAGCCGGATGAGCGTCGTCTTTCCGGCGCCGTCCGGACCGATGAGCCCGAACATCTCGCCGCGCTGAATCTCGAACGAGAGATCCTGCACGGCCTTGACCTGGCCGTAGGACTTCGAGACGCGATCGAACGTGACGGCGACCATGGCTTGTTCCTGCTGTCGCTCGCCGTTCGGCGACTAACGCTTACCGTTCGGCGGCTGACGATTCCCGTTCGGCAGGCTTCGCTCGCCGTTCGGCAAGTCCCGCTCGCCGTCCGGGCCCTACTCGTCCCTCGTTCCTCGTTCCTCGTTCCTGGTCACTTCGTGAGCGCGAGCTCCGCCTCGACCGGCATCCCCTGCTTCAGCACGCCCCCGCGGTTGTCCACCGTCACCTTGAGCCGGTACACGAGCTTGGCCCGCTCCTCGGCCGTCTGGACGTTGCGCGGGGTGAACTCGGCCTTCGGCGAGATGAACGTGAGGGTGCCCTCGAGGCGCTGGCCGGCGTCGGTGACGAGCGTGGCCTGTTGTCCCAGTGTCAGCCGCGGCACGAGCGGCTCGTCCACGTAGACATTGGCCCAGGCGTGATCGAGGTCGGTCACGACGACGAGCGGCGTGCGCGGCGCGACGATCTCGCCCTGGTCGACGAGCTTCGTGGTCACGACCCCGGCGAGCGGTGACGTCACGGTCGCATCGCCGAGCGTTTTCTGGAGCGACGCGGTCTGCGCGTCGACGATCGCGACGCGGGCCCGCGCGGCGTCGATCTCCTCGGCGCGCGCGCCGGCGCGCAGCCGCGCCAGCGTCGCGTGCGCGGCCGCCACCCGTTCTCTGGCCGCGTTCGCGCGCGCCGCCGCCACCTCCCGCCTCGTCGCCGCATCGTCACGCTGTTTCTGCGAGCCGGAGTGCGACTTGAGCAGCGCGTCGAACCGCTCGAGATCGGCCGTCGCCGACGCCAGCTCGACGTCGATGGCCTTCACGTCAGCCTCGGCGCTTCTCACCTGCGCTTCGGCCTGGCGAATGTCCTCGTCACGCGCGCCGGCCAGCAGCAGCCGGAGCTGCGCTTGCGCCTGCTGCCGCTCGGCCTGCAGGCGTGCGAGCGACAACTCGAAGTCGCGCGTGTCGAGGCGGGCGAGGAGGTCGCCGGCCGCCACGCGGTCGCCCTCTTCCGCCCTCAGCTCGATGAGACGCCCGCCGACTTCGGACGCGACCTGCACTTCGGTCGCTTCGACATACCCCGACACCCTGATGGCGTCGGGTGGCGGCGCGCTGCGGCAACTTGCGGCGGCCAGCGCCGCGATGAGGGCCACGGCGACCGCCCCAACGGGAGAGATGCTCACGGTGCTCACGAGTGTTCCCCTGTTCTTTTCGCAGTCAGTGTCGCCAGCGTCGTGTGTTCGACGTGGGCCAGCAGATCCTCGGGGCTCGGCGACGCGAGGGCCGTGGCGCCCGTGCGCGCGAAGCGCGACCGGATCGGCTGGCTGGCCGAATAGAGCACGATCGGCCCCACGACGCCGAAGTGTAGCAGGAGCGGATGGCAGCGCCGGAACACGCCGGCGGCGTGCCCTTCGGCGGCGATCGCGCCGAGCGTCTCGGGCACCTGGCGCACCAGATCGATCGTGGCGCGATCGAGATGACGCCCGCCTTCGCCGACCTCGCGGAGCCACATCGGCGCGAAGTGCGGGCGTGCCTGGGCCTCGGCGAGCACGGCCCGGATGAAGCCGGAGATCTTCTCCGGCGGCGCGGCGTCGCTCGCCGCCACCGCGCGCGCGCGCGCGAGCACGGCCGCGATCATGTCGCGGAAGATCTCGGCGTAGAGCGCCGCCTTGTTCTTGAAGTGGTAGTAGATCATCGCCTTGTTGAGGCGGGCGGCGCGGGCGATGCGGTCGACGTTGGCGCCGTCGTAGCCACGGGCGGCGAACTCGGCCGCGGCGGCGGCGAGGAGGCGGGCGCGGGAGCCGGACGGCGGCGCCGGGGTCGTCATAGTGATTAACCAGTTAGTTAGACTGACTAACCGAATAGTTAACATGACGGACCCGGGGCTTGTCAAGTTGCGCCCGGCGCCCGGCACCGAGGGCGCCGGCCGCGCCATGGCCCTCGAAGACGCGCCGTTCCTCTTCAGCTCCAACATCACGTCGGACCGCGAGACGGGCGCCGGGAACTGGAGCGACGACGAAGGCCTGTTCGTAAACGCGATGCGGAGCGGCTTCGTCGGCGCGCGCGAGGTGACCGACGCCATGCCGTGGGCGCTCTACGGGAATTGCGACAGCAATTGGGGCTAATGCGTCAAAACCGGAGAGGGCTTGCGAGCGGAAGAGCCGCACCGGCGGCGGCTGGCGCTCGGCTTCACGATCGAGCGTCAGCCCAC
>CAYHSN010000181.1:0-2554 GCA_964359235.1 uncultured Vicinamibacterales bacterium
TGAGCTCCGCCACGGGCGGCGGCGTGCCCGGCGCCAACATGTCGGCGCCGTACCCGACCACGCGCGACGGCTCGCCGGCGGGCGAGTCGGCCGAGTTCGCGTAGCTGACGATCGTGCCGCGCGTCACGCCCAGCGCGCGCGCGGCCGCGGCGGCCGCGAGGATTGGCGCTTCACCGCAGGCGCCCGTCACCAGGCGCGGCACGCCGCGCTGCAGGTGCCGCTGCAGGGTCGCCTGCACCGTGGCCGCGTCGAGCGACACGATCGCGTCGAGCGTCTCGCGATCCACGCGATGCGCGTCTGCGGCGTTCGGGTAGTGCGCCAGGTCCGAGCTCGCGACGATGAGCGCGCGGCGGCCCTGCAGGACCTTCGCCAGCGCCCGCCCGAGCCGCGCGCACAGGTCCGGATTGGGTGCGCCCACGACGACGGGCAGGATCTTCGCGGCCGGGAAAACGTGCTGCACGAACGGCACCTGCACTTCGACCGAGTGCTCGCGCGCGTGCACCCGGTCGTTCCACACGACGTCCGGATCCTCCTTCATCAACTCGGCGGCGAGCGCCTGATCGATCTCGGCCGTGCCGAGCGGCGTGCGGAACCCGCGACCGCGATAGATGCCGACGCGGTCGAACGTCGGGTCGGTGTGGTTGGTGCCGAGAATGACGATGGTGTCGTACGACTGACCGGCAGCCTGCCGGTACGCATCGGCGGCGATCTGCCCCGAGAAGATGTACCCGGCGTGCGGCACCACCAGCGCGACGGGGCGCGGGCCGCGCGGCGGCTGCGCCGTCGCCAGCAACGCCTCGATCGACGCGCGAAGCTTGTCGGCCGACGCAGGATAGAAATCGCCGGCGACGGCCGGCTTGCGAATCTCGCCGCTCGGTTGGGCGAGGACCGGGACCGCGGCGAGCAGTGCGACCGCGGCGGCGCAGGCCTTCAGCGTTGCCGAGCCGCCCGGGACGGGCACTGCCGTCACGGCGGCGTTCAGGAACTCCCGGCGAAAGAGCATGACGGCCTCCCAGAGCGCGACCCGTACAGTCTACCCCCACGCTCAGCGTTATTTCACGCCGGGCTCACGACA
This sequence comes from uncultured Vicinamibacterales bacterium, assembly GCA_964359235.1. Lineage (GTDB taxonomy): Bacteria > Acidobacteriota > Vicinamibacteria > Vicinamibacterales > JAHECP01 > CAYHSN01. The sequence continues at coordinate 1,076 of CAYHSN010000181.1, forward strand.
TGTCACAGCTTCCAGTGCCACCCTTGGGCCGATCGTGTCCGTGAGCAGGAGGTGAGCCATGACCCCGTCGCTTCGTCCGTGCGTGCTCGCCGCGCTCCTGTGTCTCGCGTCGGAAACGGCCCTCGCCCAGCCGGCGCGGATCGGTGAGTTGTCGGAATCGCCAGTCGCACTGGAGGTGCTCGGTCACCGCGACCAGGGGCCGCCCGACCGCGCCCCTTCCAGCGATTGCGAAGGCGATCCGATCTGGAACGATATGGCCAACGGACTCCTGGCCGGCGCGCTGGCCTCGACACTGGCCCGTTACTACTGCGAGGCCGGACAGAAGATCCGAGCGGCTCGTTGCCCATGATAACAATGTATGATATTGTGTTATCATGATCAGAACTCAAATCAGTCTCTCAGAGCACGAATACGACACGGCGAAGCGCGAGGCAAGCCGGCTGGGCATTTCCCTGGCCGAGTTGTTGCGCCGCTCGCTTCGGACGATTCTCCCGGCGGATGAGTCCAAACCGTGGATGAAATATGCAGGGATGATCGAGACGGGCGATCCGAGGGCGTCTCAGAAGATTGACGACGTGGTCTATGGGCAGAAGGACTGACACGTACGTCGACACGTCAGCGCTCATCGCGTTCGTGGACCGATCTGACAGCCACCATATGCTCTTCCGCAGGTTGTTCTCTGAGCCGCCGGACCTCGTCACAACCACGCTCGTCGTGGCCGAGGGGCATGGTTGGTTTCTCAAGCGGTACGACCGAGCGCGGGCGCTGCAGTTCCTCTGCCTGATCAAGGACATGAAGCCGCTGCGCGTGATCGCCGTCGGGCCAGCGGAGCATGCCGGCGGCGTGCGCATGCTGCGGAAGTTCTCGGACCAGGATCTATCTCTGACCGACGCAGTCGGCCTCCACCTGATGAGGGCGCGTCACATTGCTCAGTGCTGGTCCACAGACTTCCATTTGGGACTGACCGGTGTTTCCCTCGTCGTCAACGAACCCTGATGCCGCTCGTCGCGCGCCACGTCGCTTGCGACGTCGCGCGCGACTTTACTCGCGCCTGAGACCGGTCTGAAGACCGGCGCTACACATTGTGAAACCAGCTTTCGGGCCGAGCAAGCTCGGCCCCTACGCGTTCCCCGTGCCTTCGGGCCGAGCAAGCTCGGCCCTCAGAGTCACATCGGCGGCCGCGGCGCCGGCTGCGGCTTCGGGAGGGGCTTGCGCGGCAGCACCTGGTCGCGGTTCGCCGCGTGATACACGAAGGCCGCCGTGATGACGGCGTTCTTCATCATGTCGGCCGGCTGGATCCGCTCGTACAGGTCCTGGTTCGAGTGGTGGCTGAGCGTCGAGTACTCGACCGCGACCGTGACATCGGCCCAGGTGATCGCGCAGCTGCACATTCGCGGGAACACCACCGTGACTCTGCAGGCCACGGCCACCTCGACACTGGATCTCTCCGGCTCGACGGGAGACGATCTCACGATCGCC
>CAYHSN010000181.1:2564-6890 GCA_964359235.1 uncultured Vicinamibacterales bacterium
GGGCTGAGCGTCGAGTACTCGACCGGATCCTGGATGAACTGGAAGCCCGGCAGCCCCACCGCGTCGAACGCCTGGTGATCGGTCCCGCCCGTGTTCCGAATCGTCAGCGTCGTCATGCCGATGTTGCGGAACGGCTCCATTGACGCGCTGAAGATCGGCGCGACGGCCTCGTTTCCCTGCAGGTACACGCCGCGGATCGCGCCCGTGCCATTGTCGATGTTGAAATAGCCCGCGAACTTCGCGTGCTCGGGCAGGAGCTTCATCGTCTCGCGATCGGCGAAGTGCTGCTTGACGTACTGGCGCGAGCCGATCAGGCCCTGCTCCTCGCCGCCCCAGAGCCCGATCCGAACCGTGCGGCGCAGCTTCAGGCCCGAGGTCTTGAGGATCCGCATCACCTCCATCATGGCCGCCGAGCCGGCGGCGTTGTCCACGGCGCCCGTGCCGGAGTGCCACGAGTCGAAGTGCGCCCCGACCATCACGACCTCATCAGCCTTGTCGGTGCCCGGGATCTCCGCGACGATGTTGAACATCTTGAGGTCCTGGTCGTGGAACGTGTTCTTGATGTCCAACTCGAGCGTGACCGGGATGTTCTTCTTGAGCAGGCGCGCGACCCGCCCGTAGTGCTCCGTCGCAAAGACGGCCTGCGGCGCGGCCGGCGGATCTTTCGGGTTGCGGCTGCCGCCGCCCGACACGAGCACGCTGCCGTGATCGCCGCGGCCACGGCCAGCATCGATCAGGGCGGCGACGCCTTCCTGCACGAAGAACTCCATCCGCTTGCGGTTGAAGGCCTGCATCGCGAGGAAGTCGGGCGGCTGCCCGGGGCCTATCGGGCCGAACGGCCCGGCCTGCTGGCGGCCAGGCTCCGGCGCCGGCTCGGGCTGCTTCGCCATGTCGGCCAGCTCCTGCTCGGTGAAGCGGCGGCCGGGCGCGTCGAAGAACGGCCGCACTTCGGGCGGCTCCATCGTCAGGACGAACTTACCCTTGAGCTTGCCGCGGAACTTCTCCATGTCCGCTTCGGTGGTGATGACGGCGAGCACGGCCTCGGCCGTGACCGGACCGTTCGTGCCGGGCGTCCACGCCTTCGCGTAGGCGACGATCGGAAACGCCTGCGGCGACACCGCCATCGCGTAGAACCGATCGTTCGACCAGCCGCGGCCGAACTCATCGGCCCAGGCCTCCTTGCGCGGGTTCGTCAGGCCCCACTCCTTCATCCTGCCGATCGCCCAGTCCGCCGCCGCGCGGTAGTTGGGCGAGTTGGTCAGACGCGGGCCGTGGACGTCGGTGAGGTAGCTCAAGGTCTCCATCACCTGCGATCGCTGGAACCCTTCCTCTTTGATCTTGTAGACAGCATCCAGATCGATCGTCTCGTGCTGCGCGGCGAGCGGCAGCACCAGCGCGATCGCGACGAGCCACGCGGCGCCCATGATGGTGGCGCGATGTCGGTTGGGAGAACGCATCGGTCAACTCCTCGTTGGAAAACCGGGACGGGACAAGCCCCCCACTATACCATCGGGCGCGCGAGCGGCTCACGCCGCCGGATCACAGAATCGAGGGCTTCACCGACGTTCCTGTAAACGGCCTCGCGCGCGCCACGACAGGGCTTCCATGCGCCGCCGCCCGGAAACGTCTGTCAGGCTTCAACTTTGTCGCTCGTCCGTCGCGAGCCGGCGATGGTCCGTTCGTTGCAGTGACCGCCAGTGCCAAACGTCTGTCCCCGGCAGGACAGGGGACGGGTATGAACCTTCAACAGACCGCTGACGAACCGACTCCGGCCGTGGTGTTCCGCGACGGTCTCGGCGATCGTGTCCGCGCCGCCGGACAGACGCTCGAGGTGCTGCTCCTCCGGCCCGAGTTCATGGAGGTCGCGGCGTTCGAGTTCGCCCTGCGCGAGCGCGCCGCGCGGGTGACGGCGTTTTGCGATCCATCGTTCGCGCCGATCGTCCGCGTCGAGCGTCTCGCGCCGTACGTCCACGCGCTCGCGATCGAGTCGGCGCGCGTGGACGGCCGGCGCCTGTCGGCGGTGCTCGCCGAGGTCGAGGCCGGACGTGAGCCGCTGTCGTTCGAGACCGCGGCCGGCCTGCTGCGCCAGCTCGTCGCGGCCGTCGCGCGCCTGCACGCGCACGCGCGCGAGGTAGGGCACGGTGCGCTCGCGCCCGAACGGATCATCCTCGGCGCCGACGGACGGCTCGTGGTCGTCGAACACGTGCTCGCCGGCGCCCTCGAACAACTCCAGTGGCCTCGCCGCCGGTTGTGGCGCGAGCTGCGCGTCGCGATGCCGGCGGCGGCGGGGCTGCCGCGTTTCGATCAGCGCGCCGACCTCGCGCAGGTGGGGGCAGTGGCGCTCGCGCTCTTCGCCGGTCGTCCGCTGCGCGATGAGGACTACCCGGAGGGTGTGACTGCGGTCCTGCACGAGGTCTCCGATCGCGTCGCTCGCACGGTGCCGACGCTCGCGACAGGCGTCGCGAGCTGGCTGGTGCGCGCCCTCCAGATCGAGGGCCGGCCGTTCGGATCGATGAAGGAAGCGGGGGCGGCGCTGGACGAACTGATCGCGCCCGGGCGCCGAGTGCCGAGCCCCGAGTCACTGTCCCTCGTTCCTACGTCAGCCGTCAGTCCCGAGCGCCGCCCGCCGCCCGCCGAGCCCAGGCGAGTCGTTCCCCAGCCAATCAGCCATCAGCCATCAACACTCAGCAATCGGCGGAGCGCCTCGTCCTGGTGGTCCGTGCTCCGCGTGACGTTCATCCTCGTGGCGCTTGGCGCCACGACGCTGGCGGGCACGGTGCGCTATCTGAACAGCGCAACCGCCACCGCCGAGACTGGCATGCGTTCCCCTCGCGTGGTCGCCGCGGCGACGCGAAAGCCGGCCCGGCCTGGCGCGAAGTCGGCCGATCGGGCGAAGAGCGGCGCCGTGCTCATCGATGCTGAGCTGCTGGACGCCGCGGGATCGGCGCCTGTCGTGCCGGAGCCAGGGTGGATCGTGGTCGCGGCGCCGGTCGAGATGGAAATCACCGAACGGGGCCGGGCGATCGGCGTGACGCGCGCGGGCCGCCTCGAGGTGGCGCCGGGATGGCACGAGCTGGAGATCGTCAACACGACGCTCGGGTTCCGCGAGACGCGTCACCTGCGCGTCGAGTCCGGCGGGACGACCCCGCTCGAGATCCATCTGCCGTTTGGCGTCGTGGATCTCAACGCGACGCCGTGGGCCGAAGTGTGGCTCAACGGCGAGCGGCTCGGCGAGACGCCGATCGGCGGCCTGTCGCTGCCAATCGGACCGCACGAGTTTGTGTTCCGGCATCCGGACCTCGGCGAGCGACGGCAGGCCGTGTCGATCAAAGTCGGGGAGTCCGTTCGCCTCAGCGTGGACCTGAGACGGCAATGAAGACCGCGTGCTGCGCGCGAGACATCGTGATGGCCTGGGCCGCGCTCGGGTGGCTGGCCGCCGCGGCGCCCGCGTCCGCCCAAGACCCGCTCGCGCCGGCGCGCGAACTGTACGCGCTCGCGCGCTACGAAGAGGCGCTCGGCGTTCTCGACCGGCTGCGCGCCGGCGAGCGCGCGGCCTCAGCTCACGCGCTGTCGGTCGAGCGGTATCGATCGCTCTGTCTGCTCGCGCTCGGGCGCGACGGCGAGGCTGAAGCGGCGATCGCCGCGGTCGTGTCGATCGATCCGTTCTACCTCCCCGACGCGAAGGACGTGGCGCCGAGCGTGCGGACGTTCTTCCAGGGCGTGCGCGCGCGCCTGCTGCCCGGGATCGCGCAGGCCCGGTACGCCGAGGCCAAGGCCGCCTACGAGGACAAACAGTTCGCCCGCGCGGCCGAAGGATTCCATCGCGTCGTCGCGCTCGTGGACGATCCGGACATGGGGGGAAAGCTGGCGGATTTGCGGGTGCTGGCCGACGGGTTCGAGCAGCTCAGCGCAGCCGCGGCGGCACCGCCCCCACCCGGTCCCCCGGAGGCCGCCCCGCCTCCTCCGGAACCGCCGCCGGAACCGGCCGCGCCTCCCGCGCCACGCGTCTACGGTTCCGAAGACGCTGGCGTCACGCTCCCCATCGTCGTGCGCCAGGTGCTGCCGCCGGTGCCAACGGGCATTCAGGCTGTCGGCCGCACGCGCGGGTTGTATGAGATCACGATTGACGAAGCGGGCCGCGTGGCCGCCGTCACGATCCGCGCGTCGCTGCACGCCGTCTACGACCGCGCGTTCATCGAGTCGGCCGTCACCTGGCAGTATCGTCCCGCCCTGCTCGACGGCCGGCCCGTGAAGTACCGTAAGAGGTTTCAGGTATCCGTCGCGCGATGAACCGCGCTTCTTCCAGCCACGAAGAAACGGCCACGG
>CAYHSN010000182.1:0-6861 GCA_964359235.1 uncultured Vicinamibacterales bacterium
CACTGGTGGATCTGTCGCATCCCTACGATGACCGCACGATCTTCTGGCCGACGGCTGAGCCGTTCCGGCTCGAGAAGGTCGCCGATGGTGTGACCGACAAGGGCTACTACTACGCCGCGAACAACCTGGCGCTCGCCGAGCACGGCGGGACGCACCTCGACGCGCCCGCGCACTTCGCCCAGGGACGCTGGAGGGTCGACGAGATTCCGCTCGACCGGCTGATGGGCGAGGCGGTCGTGGTGGATGTGTCGGCCGCGTGCGATGCGCAACCCGACTATCAGGTGACCGTCGAAGATCTGCAGCGATGGGAGCAGGTGAACGGCCGCATCCCTGAGGGCGCTCTGCTGCTCCTGCGCACTGGGTTTTCCCGGCGCTGGCCGGACGCGGCCCGGTACCTGGGCACGGCCGAGCGCGGCCCAGACGCCGTCCCGAAGCTCCACTTCCCTGGCCTGCATCCCGACGCGGCACGGTGGATCGCGTCGAACCGGTCGATCAAAGCCCTCGGCATCGACACGGCGAGCATCGACTACGGGCAGTCAACCGTGTTCGAAACGCACCGGATCCTGTACGAGCGCGACATCCCGGGGCTCGAGAATCTCACGAATCTGGATCGCCTGCCGGCGCTGGGTGCGTGGGTCGTGGCGCTCCCGATGAAGATTGGCGGCGGCAGCGGCGCGCCCGTGCGCGCCGTGGCAATCGTCCCAATCGAGTAGAATCCGTTTCCGGTGGCCTTCCCCACACAGGTTTACGCGAACCGGCATCGGTTGCGGCAGGCGCTCGCCCTCGCGATCCTCGTCTGCCTGCCAGCAGGCTCGACCGTTGCGGCACCGGCCGCGAGGCCATCCCCGCGGAGCATCGCGGCGGAGTACGTGCAGACTGCGTGGGACACCGAGGACGACCTGCCTCAGAACTCCGTCACCGCGATCGTCCAGACACGCGACGGCTATCTGTGGGTGGGGACCTTCGGTGGGCTCGCCCGGTTCGACGGCCTGCAGTTCACCGTGTTCAACTCGAGCAACAGTCCGGGACTGCTCAGCTCGCGCATCGTGGCGCTTCACGAGGACCGGCACGGCGTGCTGTGGATCGGCACGGAGGGCGGGCTGGCCCGCTACGAACGGGGCAGGTTCACGACCCTGACCTCACGCGACGGCTTGCCTCACGACACGGTCTTCTCGCTGGCCGAAGACCGCCCGGGGCGTCTGTGGATTGGCACAGGGCAGGGCGCGGCCGTGTGGGACGGCACTCGACTGGCCGCCGTGGCCCTGCCGCGCGGCGCCAATCGGCTCCTGGTGTGGGCCATGGCCGAGGATGCCACAGGTGCGATGTGGATCGGCACGCGTGGGGGTATCGTGCGGGTCCGCGACGCCGACACTGCGTTCTTCGATTTCAGTGCCGAGTCCGCGACGAGCGGCATCGTGTCGCTGCTCGCCGACTCGAAGGGCCGTGTCTGGGTCGGCACGACGGAGATGGGCCTCGGCCGCCTGGAGTCCGGGCGATTCGTCCGCGTGCCACTTCCTGGCGGGCTGGCGTCGTACGGGTGGGTCCGCGCGCTCGCGGAAGACCGTCGGGGCCACATCTGGATAGGCACGGGGGACGGCGGCGTGTACAGGTGGCGCGACGGCGCCGTCGACCAGCACGCGACTCGCGACGGCCTCCCGCACAACACCCTCCGCGCGATACACACCGATCGCGAAGGCAACATCTGGATCGGTACCGACGTCGCCGGACTCGTGCGCCTCAGACCGCGGCGAGCGTTCCCCGTCCAGCGCGGCGACCGCGCGGGCAACGAAAGCGTCGTTCCGATCGTCGACGACGGTGCAGGCGGTCTATGGGTCGGCGCGACATGCGGCGGTGTGTTGCACCTCCGGGACGGTGAGGTCGAGGTGCTGGATGAGAAAGACGGGGTGCCCTGGCCGTGCGTATGGGCACTGCACCGCGATCCGGATGGCACGTTGTGGGTGGGCACGTCGGGCCGCGGGCTGGCGAGCCTGAAGGAAGGCCGCGCGACGCGGTTCCGCGCGAGCGATGGCCTCGCCAGCGATTCGGTGTCGGCGATCGTGCGCGATCGCGGCGGCGCGCTCTGGATCGGCACCAACGCCGGCGTGAGCCGGCTCGAGGCCGGCCGGTTCCAGACCTTTCGACGCCAGGATGGACTCGTCCATGACGACGTCCGCTTCATCATGCAGGACCGTGCCGGTGCGCTGTGGTTCGGCACAGTGGGTGGCCTGAGCCGCCTCCAAGGCGGCCGCTTCGCGAACTACACGACCGCCGAGGGCCTCTCGCACAACTACGTGCGCGCGGTGCACGAAGACGCCGACGGCGCGCTCTGGATCGGCACCTACGGAGGCGGACTCAATCGTCTCAAGGATGGCCGCTTCACGCACTACGGCCCCGACGTCGGGCTGTTCGACAGCGTCGTCTCCCGCATCATCGAGGACGAACGCGGACGTCTCTGGATGAGCGGGAACAGGGGGATCTTTCACGTCTCGCGGGCCGAGCTGAACGCGTTCGCCGACGGCCGAGTGAGGTCGGTCACCAGCGTCGCGTACGGCACCGCCGAGGGCATGCCGACCAACGAGACCAACGGGGGCGGTCAGCCTGCGGGATGGCGGACCCCGGACGGCCGGCTGTGGTTCCCGACCATCCGCGGCGTCGTCGCGATCGATCCCACGGTGAGCGATGACTCGCCGCCGGTCGTGGTCGTCGAGCGCGTGGTCGCCGGCCAGCAGGCCGTCGACTTTGCGCGCCCGGTCACGCTCGGGCCACGCATTCGCGACCTCGAGTTCCACTACACGGCGCTCGAGCTCGGCGCGCCGGAGTCGGTGCGGTTCAAGTACCGGCTCGAGGGCTACGACGACACCTGGGTGGACGCCGGCGCGCGGCGCGTCGCCTACTATACGAACGTGCCGTCCGGCCCGCACCGGTTTCAGGTGATCGCCCGCAACGCGGACGGTGTCTGGAATGACTCGGGGGCGGCGGTCGCCTTCGCCATCACGCCCCGCTTCTACGAAACCACGCCGTTTTTCGCGTTGTGCGGGACAGCCCTGCTGGTTCTCGGCGTGAGCACTCATCGGCTGCGCGTGGCGCACCTGGCGCGCCGCGCCCGGAGCCTCGAGCGCACGGTCGCCGATCGGACCGCTGAAGTCGTCGAGCAACGCAACGCGCTGGCCGATGCCAAGCAGCGGCTCGAGCGATCGCACGACGACTTGCTGGCGGTTCTCGATCGGTTGCGCCTCGGCGTGGTGATGACCGACGGGAGCGGGCTGGTCACCTTCCTCAGCGAGGCGGCGGAGCGACTGCTGGGCACGACCGAAGAGGACGCTGCCGGCCGCGCGTGGGAGCAGGTGCTGCCGCTGACGGCCCACGACATGGGACGGGTCAAGGCGGCCGCGGCGCTCCCGGAGGTGCGTCGGGACAAAGTACCGGTGCAGGCACGGACACCTGGCGGCCGCCGCTACTGGATGGAGATCGAGATCAAGGACGACCCGCGACAGCCGAATCGGCGCATCTTCGTGCTCTACGATGTCTCCGAGGTCTACGACCTGCGGCGCGTGCTCGACGAGAAGTCGACGTTCGTGGATCTCGTCGGCCAGACCACGGCCATTCAGCTCGTGTACAAGCAGATCCGGGACCTGGCGCGCGTCGACACGACCGTGCTGGTCGAAGGCGAGACCGGCACCGGTAAGGAGCTGGTCGCCCGGGCGATCCACCACTTCAGCGCGCGCCGCGCACGGCCGTTCGTCGCCGTCAACTGCGCGGGCCTCACCGAGTCGCTGCTGACCAGTCAGCTCTTCGGCCACGTGCGCGGCGCGTTCACGGGCGCCACGGCCGACCATGCCGGCTTCTTCGAATCGGCGAACGGCGGCACGGTCTTCCTCGACGAGATCGGCGGCGTCCCGCTCAACGTGCAGACCAACCTGCTCCGCGTGTTGCAGGAACGGGAGATCACGCGGCTGGGCGAGTCCCGCCCGCGGAAGATCGACGTTCGCATCGTCGCCGCGTCGAACCACGATCTGACGCAGGAAATCGCAGCCGGACGATTCAGGGCCGACCTCCTCTACCGGATCCGCGTGGCGCGGATCCACTTGCCGCTCCTGCGCGAGCGGCTCGAAGACATTCCTCTGCTGGTCGCCCGGTTCCTCGAGGAGTGGCGCGCGACGACGGGCCGGCCGGTACCTGAAGTCAGCAGCGACGTGATCGATCGCCTGCAGCAGTACCAGTGGCCGGGCAACGTGCGGGAGCTGAAGAACGCCATCGAGAGCGCGCTCATCGGGGCGGCGGGCCCGATTCTCCGTCTCGCCGACCTGCCACCCGAAGTCGTGGCGGCCGGGTCCCCGCTCTCGCCGCCCCAGGCCGCGTCCCCCAGCGAGCGTGAGGCGATCGTCGACGCGCTTCGCCGCGCCGGAGGCAACCGCACCAAGGCCGCGCGCCTCCTTGGCATCGCCAGACGAACGCTGTATCGCCGCATGGAAGCCACCGGCATCCAAGCGGACTTGGAGTAGCGATCGGCTTCGTCCCGACACATTGCCCCGGCACACTTCTGTGCCAGTGACACAGGCGGCACAGCTCTCCCCCGAGAGCGAAACTCCCTCTAACTCGCTCAGGGCCGTGAGGTAATCGGGCGATCCCCCATCGAGCACGCGGTTTGCTGGACCTCGCCGCGTGACCCTCGCACAACTCATCGACGCCGCCGCCCGCGGGGACACGGCCGCGGTCTTGGCCCTGCTCGAGCGCGGCCTCGACGTCAACTCGGTGAGCGCCGACGGTTGGACCCCCTTGCTGTACGCCACCGTCGGGCGGCACGTCGAAACCGCTGCCGCCCTGCTCGCCGCTGGCGCCGACGCCAACGCGCGGGCGGTCGACGGGTCGACGCCGCTGCTCAAAGGCGCGCTCTGGGGCGACGCGCACCTGGTCAGGCTCCTGCTCCGGCACGGGGCCGATCCGGGGGCGACGGACGCGGACGGGTGGTCGCCGCTGAAGATGGCGTCGGCCGGCGGCCATGTCGAGTGCGAGGCGTTGCTGCGCGCGTGGATGGTGCCCCGGATCCCCGATCACGAGAACGACGAACCGCACGAAGGAGAAGGATCATGAGTAATCAGACGAGGTTCCATGGGAGTTGGGTGGCACGATTGGGACCGATTGCCGGTCTCCTGCTCGTCTGGCTCGCGATCCCCGCTGACGCCGGCGCACAGAACCAGTACGGCCAGTGCGGCGGTCACCGCCAACGAGCGTGCGCCTATCTCTGGGACACGTACGACCCCTTCTCTGTGGGGTGCGACTCCGGAAAGGTCGAGTTGGCGTGCTTCGGCGGGCTGTGCGCCGGCACGTGGTCCACGAGCGCCTGCATCAATCCCCGATGGGAGCCCGCCTACAGATTCTACAACTGCGGGGGCGCCAACCAGCGCGCCTGCACGATCTTCGAGCGCTATGCTGGCAGCCACGCGTGCAAACCCGGCAACGATGAGGTGCCGTGCTTCGGCGGGCTGTGCGCCGGCTTGTCCACGAGCGCCTGCGTCAGCGACTACTTCACCCACTTCAGGTGCGGCGGGGACGGCCAGCGCGCGTGCACGATCTTCGAGGCTGCTGATCGTGGGGCCTGCCAGTCCGGACTGCGCGAGGTCGGCCCGCCGTGCCCCGGCGGCGTCTGCGCCGGCACGGCGTCAATCACCGCGTGCGTCGATCCGGACCTGGACGCCTACGACGTGTTCGACTGCGGCAGCCGCCTCGGCCGCGCCTGTCTGATCACGGAGCGGTACGATGGCAGCGGCGCCTGCCGCCCGGGCCTGCGGGAAATCCTTGCGCCATTGGGCATATGCGTCGCGCCGGCCGACACGGGCTACGACCTCTTCAACTGCGGCAGCGACGGCCAGCGCGCGTGCAATGTCCTCGAGCGCTTCAACGACAGCGGGGCGTGCCGAGAGGACCTGTACGAAGTGCCGTGCTTCGGTGACGTCTGCATCCAAGGTGGTGTGTCCACGAGCGCGTGCACGTCGGACTACTTCCGTCTCCACGGCTGCGGCGGGGACGGCCAGCGCGCGTGCACGATCTTCGAGCGCGGGATTTTCCAGGGTAACCCGGCGTGCCGTCCGGACGAGAACCTCGTGGAGTATGCGTGCGTGATCACGCCAGACGCGCCCGAGGGCGTGTGCGGCGCGAACGGGTCGACCTCCTGGTGCGAGTACGGCTTCGTGGGCTTCGCGCGCGGCTCGGTGCCGCGCAGGATCGTGACGACGCTCGGCTCCGAGGTGAGCGACCTCGCCCTGGGAATGACGTTGGGCATCACGAGCGACGGTCCAGTCGTGGCGATCGAGGGAATCCGGAAACCGACCGTGGACTGGGGCGACGGCCGCGTGGAGCACCTCGCGGTGCCCGATCGGACGCCGGATCCCTTCGAGTTCCCGGACTGCGAATCGTGCCAGTTGGTGGGCGCGCATGAGTACCAGGCGCCGGGCAACTACACGATTCAGATCAGCTATCACGAAAACGACCTGATCTTCTTCCCGCGGCGGGAGGCGACCATTCCCGTGCACGTTGCGCCGGTGACCGATGGCGAGTTCATCATCGCCTCGATCGGCGATTCAGTAGCGTCAGGCGAGGGCGTGCCGAACAAGACCCTGCACTGGACGCTGGATCCGCGGGGTGTGTTGGGTGCGCTGGGGCAGGCGGCGGGCTTCGGCTCGATCTACCAATCCTTGTTCCCTGCGACCGGCACCCCCTGGCCCTATATCACTCGGCCGGCCGTGTGGAACGATGGTTTCGGTCCTGTTGGCCTGCCGACCACGGTTCACCCGACAAACCCGAGCAAGTGCCACAGGTCGCGATGGGCGGGACCGGCGCAGGCCGCGACCCAGCTTCAGCGCG
>CAYHSN010000183.1:0-6840 GCA_964359235.1 uncultured Vicinamibacterales bacterium
GTGATCTCGCTAGCCGGAATCGTCTACGCGCGTTCGGTGCGCGTCGCCGGCAACGAGATGGACGAGGCGATCATCCAGTACATCAAGAAGACGTACAACCTGCTGATCGGCGAGCGCACGGCCGAGCAGATCAAGATCGAGGTCGGCTCGGCGTACCCGCTCGAGCAGCGGCTGACCATGGAGATCAAGGGCCGGCACCTCATCGAGGGGGTGCCCAAGACCATCACGATCACCGACGAGGAGATCCGCGAGGCGCTCGCCGAGACGGTCAACGTCATCGTCGACGCCGTGCGGGTGGCGCTCGAGCGGACGCCGCCGGAGCTGTCGGCCGACATCGTTGACCACGGCATCGTGTTGACCGGCGGCGGCTCGCTGCTCAAGAACCTCGACAAGCGCCTGCGCGAAGAAACCGGCCTGCCGGTCGCCATGGCCGAGGACCCGCTGTCGTCGGTCGTCCTCGGCGCCGGCAAGATGCTCTCGGACTTCGATCTGCTGCGGAAGATCTCGATTGATTAGCTCTCAGCCGTCAGCTCTCAGCTCTCAGTGCTGGCCGGCAATGAGGTGGCTGCGGCGAAAGGCTGACAGCTGACAGCTGATAGCTGATAGCTGATAGCTCCCATGCTCGATATCCGCCGTCGCACGAGCTACCTGTTTTTGGCGATCATGCTCGGGCACGTAATCCTCATCTCGGCCCAGGTGCCGACGAAGTCTGGCCCGAAGGTGCTGGAGGCCGCGGTGCTCGGGGTGTTCGCCGACGTGCAGCGCGCCACGGCGGCGGTGACGGGCGTCGCCTCCGACCTGTGGAGCCGCTATGTGGATCTGCGGCGCGTGCGGGATGAGAACGACGTGCTGCGCCAGCAGGTGGCCGATCTGCAGGTGGAGCTCCTTGAGGAGCGTGCGCTCGCGCAGCGCGCGGCCGGGCTGCAGCAGTTGCTCGATCTCCGGGCGCAGGTCAGCCTGCCGACGCTGGCGGCGCAGGTGATCGGGGGTGACGCGACGCCGGGCTTCCGCATGATCACGATCGACCGCGGATCGCGCGACGGCGTCACGCGCGACATGGCGGTGATCGGCCCGAAGGGCATCGTCGGCCGCATCGTCGGCGATCCGGTCGCGCGCGCGGCGCAGGTGCAGCTCATCATCGGGAGGAACGCCGCCGCCGGAGCGATGATCGAGCGCTCGCGCGCGAGCGGCGTCGTCGTCGGCGGGGCCGGCGACCCGCCGCTGGCGATGGAGTACGTGTCGAACCTCGCGGATGTCGGCGAAGGCGACCTCGTGGTGACCTCGGGCATCGACGGTATCTACCCGAAAGGGTTTCCGATCGGACGCGTCGAGTCGGCGGTGCGGGGACCGAACCTGTACCAGCTCATCACGGTGCGTCCGCTCGTGGACTTCTCCAGCATCGAGGAGGTGCTGGTCGTGCTGGTGCCGCCCGGTCCGGGCGGCGCCGAGGGCGTGTCGTGAGAGCAGCCGGGGTGCTCGTGGCCATCGCCGTCGCGCTGGCCCTGCAGACGACCCTGGCGCGCTTCACGATCGGTGGCGAGACCCCCGTCGATCTCGTCCTGGTCGTGGTGATCTACGCGGCGCTCGTGGGCGGGCCCGTGACGGGGCTCGTCGCCGGCACCGTCGGCGGCCTCGCGCAAGACGCGCTGTCGGCGGCGATCGTCGGTGTCGGCGGGCTCGCCAAGACGCTCGTCGGGTTCGTGGCTGGCGTCGTCGGTGCGCAGTTCATCGTGACGCAGCCGCCCATGAGGTTCGGCGTGTTCTTCACGGCGACGCTCATCCACGGCGCCTGCTTTCACGGCGTGTACGCCTTGATTGGCCCGCGCGGCTCAGGGCTGCCGTACGGGGCCGTGCTGACGCAGGCGCTCGGCAACGCGCTCGTCGGCGTCGTGGCGTTCCAGGTGGTGGCGATGTGGCCTCGGGTGGCGGAACGACGAAGGGCGAGAGGAAGATTGTTCAAGCGATAGTCACGAGTCACTCGTCATTTCAAGAATGAGCCCGCTCTTGGTTCCTGACGATCGGCGGAATGCGAGCCTCCGGCTGGCGGCGATTCAGTACATCGTCGCCGTGGTGTTCATCGCGCTCGGGGTCGGCTTCTGGCTCCCGCAGGTGGCCGACCACGAGAAGTACCGCGAGATGGCCGAGAACAACCATCTGCGGACCATTCCGCTCCGCGCGCCGCGCGGCGTGCTGTTCGATCGTCACGGCCGCGTGCTCGTCGAGAACCGCTACTCGTTCAACATCTCGATCGTGCCCGAGCAGATCCAGAACCTCGACGAATCGATCCGGCTGCTCGCGCGCGTCACCCGCGAGGACGAAGCGGGCCTTCGCGAGCCGCTGCGGCGCCGGCGGCGCGAGCCGGGCTTCCGGCCCGTCGTGGTCATCGAAGACGCGACGCTCGCGCAGGTCGCCGCCGTGACCGTGCGCAAGCTCGAGTTGCCCGGCGTCGTCGTGCAGCAGGTGCCGACCCGAAAGTACCCGGGCGACGAACTCGCCGCCCACCTGTTCGGCTACGTCGGCGAAGTGACCGAGAGTCAGCTCGAGCGTGCCGAGTTCACCAACCTGCAGCCCGGCGCGATCGTCGGCCAGGCGGGTGTCGAGCAGGCGTTCAACCGCCTGCTCATGGGAACCGACGGCAACCGGTACGTGGTCGTCAACAGTCTCGGCCGGGAGATCGAGGAGGTGCGCAAGCAGGACGCAGTCGAAGGGCAGCGCCTGGAGTTGACGATCGACGCCGACCTGCAGCGGGCCGCCGAAGACGGCTTCCACGCCACCGGGTTCAACGGCGCGGCGGTCTTCCTCGATCCGCGCACGGGCGAAGTGCTGTCGCTGGTGAGTCTGCCCGCGTTCGATCCGAACATCTTCGCGGTCGGAATCGATCGCGCCACCTGGTCATCGCTCAACGCCGACAGGCTCAACCCCTTGCAGAATCGCGCGATTCAGGGGCGCTACTCCCCCGGCTCGACGTTCAAGATCGTGATGGCGACCGCGGCGCTCGAGGAAGGCGTCGTGACGCCGGACTTCAAGGTCTATTGCCCGGGCGGCGCGACGTTCTACGGGCGCTACTTCCAGTGCCACCTCAGGGGCGGACACGGCTCCGTGGACATGCGGCACGCCATCGAGAAGTCCTGCAACGTGTATTTCTACACGCTCGGGAACATGCTCTCGATCGACCAGATCCACAAGTGGGCCGAACGTCTCGGCCTGACCGGGAAGACCGGCATCGACCTGCCGCACGAGAGCGAGAGCCTCGTCCCGTCGTCGGCCTGGAAGCTTGCGACGACGGGCGAGCGGTGGTACCCGGGCGAGACCATCTCGGTGGCGATCGGCCAGGGGCAGCTCTGGGTCACACCGCTCGCCATGGCCGTCATGATGGCGACGGTGGCCAACGGCGGCACGCGCGTCGCGCCGAGAATCCTGAAGGCGGTGGATACGGGCACAGGCTGGGAGCCGGTGAAGGCGGCCGCGCCCGTGTCGCAGACGGCGTTCAAGCCCGGCACAGTCGCCGCGATCCACGATGGCTTGTGGCTCGCGGTCAACGGGCAGGGCACCGCGGCCCGTGCGAGGCTCGAAGGCCGTGACGTCGCGGGCAAAACCGGCACCGCGCAGGTGATCTCGGTTCAGGGCAAGCAGCGCGCAGGTCAGACGGACAAGGACCTGCGCGATCACGGCTGGTTCGTCTTCTTCGCACCAAGGGACAACCCGGAGATCGCCGGCGTCGTGTTCGCCGAGCACGCCGAGCACGGCTATCTCGCGGCGCCGATCGCCCGGCACGTGCTCGACACGTACTTCGCGAAGCGAGAAGGACGGCCGCTGCCGCAGTTCCCGGTGCCACCCGCGACGGTCGTCGCGGCCAACGGTCCGGCGGGAGTCGGGCGGCAGTAAGGAAGGGCCGGCTGAAGCCGGCCCCTACGGGGTACTTACTCGTTACTCGTTACTCGTTACCCGTTACCCGTTCCTCGTTCCTGAAGAGATGTTCGAACGCCGCCTGTACCACCACATCGACTGGGCGCTGGTCGGCGCCGTGCTGCTCTTGTGCGGCCTGGGGCTGGCGATGATCTATTCGACCACCTACGACCTCACCCGCCAGGCCGCCGGCCCGCAGGTCCGCATCCAGCTCTACGCGCTGCTGCTCGGTATCGTGGCACTCGCGATCTGCCTGTTGTTTGACTATCGCTCGCTGGCCGAGCACTCGCTGATACTCTACGGGGCGCTCGTCGTGCTGCTGCTGTACGTGCTGTTGTTCGGCGAGGTCCGGGGCGGATCGCGCCGGTGGATCTCATTGGGCGTCGTCAACCTGCAGCCGTCGGAGTTCGCCCGGATCGGCGCGGCGCTCGTGCTGGCGACCTTCTTCGGCGAGAACCGCCGCGGCGCGCGCACCTCGAACGATCTGCTGGTCGCCTTCGGGCTGACGCTCGTGCCGATCGTGCTCATCGCGCGGCAGCCCGATCTCGGCACGGCCGCCACGCTCTTGCCGGTCTACCTGGGCATCGCGTTCGTCGCGGGCCTGCGGATGCGGCTGCTCGCCGCGATCGCGCTCGTCGCGCTCCTGGCCGCGCCCGTCGCGTGGACCTACGCGCTCGAGGACTACCAGCGGAGCCGCCTGTCGACGTTCCTCGATCCACAGGAAGACCCGCGCGGCGCGGGCTACCAGCAGATCCAGGCGCGCATCACCGTGGGATCGGGCGGGTTGACCGGCAAGGGGTTCATGCAGGGCACGCAGGGCCAGTACAAGTTCCTGCCGGTCGCGCACAACGACTTCATCTTCTCGGTCCTGGCCGAGGAGCTCGGATTCATCGGCGTGCTGGCGGCGCTGGGCCTCTATCTGTTCGTGATTCTGCGATCGATCGAGGCGGCGCGGCTGGCGAAGGACCGGCTCGGTTCGTATCTGGTCGTGGGCGTGGCCTCCGGCTTCGCCTTCCAGGTGATGTACAACATCACGATGTCGGCCGGCCTCGCGCCGGTCAAGGGATTGACGCTGCCGCTCATGAGTTATGGCGGCTCGTCGATGATTGCCACATTGGCAGGGTTCGGACTCATCCTGAATGTCAGGATGCGTCGTTTCACGAATTAGTCGCGGGTGTCAGAGAGCCGATCGGCTGTGGAGCGCCTGTTGCACGAACCGTTCACGTGGATCCTCGTCGCCGCCGTCATGGCGTGGACGCTCGCGATCCATGCGGCCGACGGGTCTGCCCAGCCGCTCCTCACCCGCGCTTCAATCTGGAGTTTCGCGCATGAGCAGGGAGATGATTATCTCCTCGAACGGCCACGAGACGCGCGTGGCCATCCTCGAGGACGATCTGGTTGCCGAGATCTTCATCGAGCGCGAGCGATCGCGCGGGGTCGCGGGCAACATCTACAAGGGCCGGGTGTCGAAAGTGCTGCCCGGCATGCAATCGGCCTTCGTTGACGTCGGCCTCGACCGCGACGCGTTCCTCTACGTGGCGGACGTGCTCGAGACGTTCGAGGACGACGAAGACGACGCCGACGACGAGGACGCGGGCGGCGGTCGCGCCGACCGGCGCGGCCCCGATCGCGGCCCCCAGCCCAAGATCGACGAGCTCCTGAAGGAAGGCCAGGAGATCCTGGTCCAGGTGGTCAAGGAGCCGCTGGGCACCAAGGGCGCGCGCATCACGTCGCATGCGACCCTGCCGGGACGCTTCCTGGTGTTCATGCCCACCGTCGACCACATCGGCATCTCGCGGAAGATCGACGCGCGCGACGAGCGGAGCCGCCTGCGCGGCATCGTCCGCGAGTTCCGCGAGCAGCGGAACTTCACGGGCGGCGTCATCGTCCGCACGGCCGCTGCGGGGCGCCCGCAACAGGACATCCTCGACGATCTGTCGTACTTCCATCAGGTCTGGCTGGAGATTCGCCAGAAGATGGAGTCGGCGCGCGCGCCCGCCGTCATCTACCGCGAGCAAAGCCTCGTCGGCAAGCTGCTGCGCGATCTGCTGACCGAGGAGTACTCGGCCATTCGCATCGATCACGAGCCGGAATACCGCCGCGTCGTCAACCTGATTCAGCGCATCATGCCGAACCTGGTCTCGCGCGTGAAGCACTACACCAAGGAGTTCCCGATCTTCGAGGAATACGGCGTTCAGGCCGAGATCGACAAGGCGCTCAGGCCCAAGGTCTGGCTGAAATCCGGCGGCTACATCGTCGTCAACCAGACCGAGGCGCTCGTCGCGATCGATGTCAACACCGGACGCTACGTCGGGAAGCGAACCGGGAGCCTCGAGGAGACCATCCTCAAGACCAACCTGGAGGCCGTGAACGAGATCGTCCGGCAGGTCCGCCTGCGCGACCTGGGCGGCATCATCGTGCTCGACTTCATCGACATGGAGGAGAAGAAGAACCGCCAGAAGGTGCTTCAGGCGGTTGAGCTCGAGCTGAAGAAGGATCGGTCGCCGTCCAAGGCGCTGCAGGTATCGGACTTCGGGCTGATCATCATCACGCGCAAGCGCGTGAAGCAGAGCCTCGAACGCGTGTTGACCGAGCCGTGCCCGTACTGCTCGGGAACCGGCGTCATCAAGTCGAGCTCGACGATCTGCTACGAAATCCTCAGCGAGGTGAAGAAAATCGGGCCCGACCTGAACGGTCACCGCCTTCTGTTGCGCGTGAATCCGGACATCGCGCGCGCGCTGAAGGAAGAAGAGAGCGCCGTGCTAAAGGATTTGAAACAGTCGACCGGGAAAGACGTCACGATCAAGGCCGACGTGCAGCTTCATCACGAGCAGTTCGACGTGATGGCGGTGTAGTCAGCTGTCAGCTTTCAGCTGTCAGCTCTCAGCTGCTTTCAGCTGAAGCCGATAGCTGACAGCTGACAGCTGAGAGCTG
>CAYHSN010000184.1:0-296 GCA_964359235.1 uncultured Vicinamibacterales bacterium
CCAAAAACCGGGCGGGCGCCGAAAGCCGGGCGTCCGGCTGCCCCCGGTGGCACGTGACACAGCGGACGGCGGGGGGCACGGCCGGCTGCGCCGCGGCTGCCGCGACTCCAGGCCGGGCCAGCAGGCCCAGGCCCACGATCACCAGCGTCCGCACGCCCCACGTCGTCTGCATGATGGTCCTCTGCGATCAGCGTAGGGGCCGCCTTCAGGCGGCCCGGGGCCCGCGAAAGCCCGCCCCAGCTCGGTGTGGTTTGTTCTCACCGCGCAGTGCCCACCCGCCCCCACCAAGGCGTAGA
>CAYHSN010000184.1:306-6801 GCA_964359235.1 uncultured Vicinamibacterales bacterium
GGCTGCCCTCGACCGGGCTCGGGCCAGGGAAGCCGGACCCTACGATCGGTGTGGTGTCTTCTCACGGCTCAGTCCCCTCCCGCCGCCAGATAGCCGTAGATCGTGAACACCACGAGATAGACGAGCGCCAGGACGCCCAACATCGTGAACACCCGGCTCGACTCGCCGCGCGACGCCCGGGCGTCGACGAACGGCACCAACACGATGAGAAGCGCCGCCGCGCTGAAGCCCATGACGCCCAGTATCTCGCCTTCGAGACCGAGGATGTAGCTCGGCAGGAGCTTCAGCGTCTGGAACATCGCGAGGAAGTACCACTCGGGGCGGATGCCCGGCGGCACCGGCGCGAACGCATCCGCCTTCGTGCCCAGTTCCCACGGATAGAACAGCGCCAGCGCCGCCAGGATGGCCAGCGCGACGTACCATACCAGCACGTCGCGCAGCACGTAGTTCGGGAAGAACGGCATCCCTTTCAGCTTCGCGCCCGCCTTGACCTCACGCTCGATGCCGAGCGGCACGCTCATCCCCTGGCGCTGCACCAGGAGCAGGTGAAGCGCCAGGAGCGCCGTCATGATGAGCGGCAGGACCGCCACGTGCATACCGTAGAATCGCATGAGCGTGGCGCCCGTCACCTCGTCGCCGCCTCGGAGGAACCGCACGAGGAAGTCGCCGACGAGCGGTACCGCGCCCGCCATGCCCGTGCCAACCTTCGTGGCGAAGAACGCCAGCTCGTTCCACGGCAGCAGGTACCCGCTGAAGCCGAAGCCCAGCATCAAGAAGAGAAGCAGGACGCCGCTCAGCCACGTCAGCTCGCGCGGCTTGCGGTAGGCCTTCATGAAGAACGTGCTGAACATGTGCACGAACGCCACCGCGATCAGCAGGTTCCCCGACCAGCTATGGACGTTGCGAATCAGCCAGCCGAACTGTACCTGCGAGACGATGAACTGCACGCTCTCGTACGCCTCGTCCGCGCTCGGCCGGTAATAGAGCAAGAGCAGGATGCCGGTCGCGACCTGTACGCCGACCAGGAACAGCGTCATGCCGCCCATGTAGTACCAAACCTTGTGGGCGTGCACGGGGACGGTCTTCTCCGCAATGAAGTGCCGGATGCCGTCCAGATCGATCCGCTCGTCCAGCCAGTTGATGACGCGCTGCATCTCGCTCTCCACCCGCTCAGGTCCGCGACACGACGACGTCTTCCTGTCCCGGGTCGCCGCGCAGGTTCACCGTGAACTGCTCGAGCGGCCGCGGCGGCGGCCCGGACACGACGTTGCCGCCCAGGTCGTAGATGCCGTTGTGGCAGGCGCACCAGATCTGCGACGTGTCGGCCTTGTACTGCACCGTGCAATCGAGGTGCGTGCACACCGCGGTGAACGCGCGGAACTCGCCGTCGGGCCCGCGGACGACGATGGCCGGCTTGTTGCCGAACTTGAAGACGACGCCCGAGTTCGGTTTGATGTCCGTCACCTTGCCGGCCACCGCGCTCGTCGTCGCCGCCTCGCCGCTCGCCGGCGGGTTCAGATACCGCAAGAGCGGATAGACGACGGCCAGGGCGGTCGAAACGAACCCGAAGCCGAGGACCATGTCGAGAAAACCGCGTCGCTTGAGAGCCGGGTCTGTTGATCGGTGTGCCGGGGACGGCATAGAACGGCTCCCTGAAAGCCCTATGAAGCTCCGCAAAAGGACACGCGCAGTATAGCCAGAAAAGTGCTGTTGCGAAAAACCTCTTTCGTTGAGCAATGCC
The DNA here is from genome assembly GCA_964359235.1 of uncultured Vicinamibacterales bacterium. Taxonomy (GTDB): domain Bacteria; phylum Acidobacteriota; class Vicinamibacteria; order Vicinamibacterales; family JAHECP01; genus CAYHSN01. The sequence goes on from CAYHSN010000184.1 coordinate 2,048, forward strand.
GGTGCCATCTCTGTCGAACCGCCGAAGACCCACAAAATCTGGCCGCTGGGGCAATCGCGGGCTCGAGCACGCCTTCCGGTCTGCCGAAAACTCGGCACGGCGAAATCGAGCACCGAGTGGACACGGCCGACGGTGTAGACTTCGCCCTTGAGAAGTGACAGCCCCGACGCCCCGACGCCACAGCGCCGGGCCACGCGAGACATGAGAGCGATCGAGATCGCCGAGCCTGGCGGGCCAGAGGTCCTCCGGCTTGTGGACCGGCCTGTGCCGTCGCTGGGGCGGGCCGATGTGCTGATCGAAGTCGCAGCGGCAGGCGTCAATCGTCCCGACGTTCTGCAGCGCCAGGGCAGGTACCCGCCGCCGCCCGGCGCATCCGACATCCCGGGCCTCGAAGTCTCCGGCACGATTGTCGGCGCCGGAGCAGACCCGATTGGCTGCGACGGACGTCCGCTGAAGGTGGGCGATCAGGTCACGGCGCTGGTCGCGGGCGGCGGCTACGCGGAGTACTGCGCCGTGCCTGCGCCGCAGTGCCTGCCCATCCCCCGCGGTCTGGATCTCATCGCGGCCGCGGCGATTCCCGAAACGTTCTTCACCGTCTGGACGAACCTGTTCGAGCGGGCGCGGCTCTCGGCCGGCGAGACCGTCCTCGTGCACGGCGGCACGAGCGGCATCGGCACGACGGCGATCCAGCTCGCGAACGCGTTCGGGGCGCGCGTGTTCGCGACCGCAGGCTCGGCTGAGAAGTGCGCGGCGTCGGAACGGCTCGGCGCCGAGCGCGGCATCGACTACCGGACCGAGGACTTCGTCTCGGTCCTGCACTCGCTGACCGGCGGTGCGGGCGTCGACGTCGTGCTCGACATCGTCGGCGGCGACTACACGGCGCGCAACCTCGACGTGCTCGCGATGCACGGCCGGCTCGTGGTGATTGGCGTCATCGGCGGCGCGAACAGTCAGATCAACCTGCTGCCGATTCTCCAGAAGCGTGCGATCCTCACGGGATCGACGCTGCGCCCTCGCACCGTCGCTGAGAAAGGCGCGATCGCGCGTGCCTTGCTGGACCGGGTCTGGCCGCTTCTCGAGCTGGGTGTGGTCAAGCCGATCGTGCACGCGACGTTCCCGCTCGCGCGCGCCGCCGACGCCCACCGGCTGATCGAATCGAGCGCGCACATTGGGAAGATTGTGCTCACTGTCGAGTGACGATTGTCGATTGTCGATTGAGGCCTGGCGCGCTGAATTGAAGTCCACGCAACGAGGCCACGAAGACACGATGGCACGAAACACCTCCGGGCTCTTCTTCGTGTCTTCGTGCCTTCGTGGCTTGTTGTTGTTCTGTCTTCGTGCCTTCGTGGCTTGTGAGGTGCGTCATGCGTAACGTCACGCTCGCCTTCTCCAGCAATCGCTTCGGCAACGACGATGTGTTCGTGTCCGCTACAATGGCGGTGGCAACATCGACCAGGAGCTGCTCGACATCCTCGAGCGGCGGCCCTACGAGTACTGGAACACCCGCTGGGGGGCGCGGACGTGGGGGGCTCAAGAGCGGCAAGTGGCAGTACACGACCGACGGACAGGAGCAGACCGGCAAGTGACGAGCGCGCGCGGCGTGCGGACGAGGGCGGTCGCGGCGGTCTTGTTGCGCGATCCCATCGTGATCGCCCTGCTCGTGGTGTGGGCGCTCGGCGCGCTGCCGTACGCGCTCCCGCTCGACCAGGCCTGGCTGGCGCAGTACCAGGCGCTCGTGCTCTTCCCGCCGCTCATCGCCATGGTCGTGATCGCATGCGTCCACGGGCTGAAGCACCTGGAGTCGTGGCAGGAGCGGCAGTTCTGGACGCTCGTCGGCGCCGGCTTCACCGCCTGGTTCGTGTCCTACCTGCCCTACTACTTCCTCCCCGCCGGCGCGCGCGGCCTGCGCTTCGAGCTGACGGGAGAGCTGCTGTACCTCCTGTTCTATATCTGCCTGCTGCTGGCGCTCGACGTCCGGCCGCACCTGGCGACCTCGAGCCGCGTCGGCGATGTCGAGCGCTGGATCAAATCGCTCGGCGCCGTGCTCCTGACCTTCGCGGCGCTCGTGTACTTCGTGCTGATTCCCGCCACGGTCAACCCCCAGGACTACGGCACGTGGGTTCCGTCGCTGCTGCTGTACGTCGCGCTCGACGTGTTTGTCGTCATCCGCGTGGTCGCGCTGGCCGCGCACGCGAGCCCGGGCCGCTGGCGTCTTCTGTACAGCGCGCTCGGGCTGGCCACGACGCTCATGCTCGTCGTTGACGTGTTCGAGTACCTCGGGTGGGCGGGCGCGCTGCGCGTCGTGGAGGGACACCCGGTCGATCTGTTCTGGACGGTGCCACTCGTCGCGTACGCGCTCGCCGTCCGGCTTCGTCATCACGCCGGGGCGGCGCCGGCGGCCGTGCCGTTTCTCGAAGCCTTCGAGACGGGTCCCCTGCGCACCGGCAGCTTCCTTCTCACCTGTGCGCTGAGCGCGCCGGCAATCCACTTGCTGCTCTACCTGGCGGGCCTCCTCGATCCGACGACGAAGACCATACGCGAGTGGGTGGCGTTGGCCACGCTCGTCGTGCTCGGCGGTCTCGCGGCCATCGCCTACCGCACGATGGAGCGCGAGCGTGTGGCGATGCGCCGGCGGCAGCAGCAGCTCGAGGCGCAGCTCCGTCAGGCCGAGCGGGTGCAGATGCTGGCCAAGATGGCCGAGAGCCTGACGCACGATTTCAGCAATCTGCTGCAGGTGATCGGCGGGCGCTGCGAGCCGCTGCTGGCCGAGCTTCCGCGCGAGAGCCCCCTGCGCGAGGACCTCGAGGCGATCCGCGCCGCCGCGCGCCGGATCACGGGGCTCGTCGTCCAGCTCATGGAGCTGTTGCGGACCGAATTCGACAGGCCAACGGTCATTCGCCTGTCGGACATCGTCCGCGGGGCCGATCACTTCATCCGCGCGCTCGCGAGCGATCAGGTACGCGTCGAAACCCGGTTCCGCTCGGCGCGCGATCTCGTGCGGGTGGACCCGGGGCAGATCGAGCGCGTGGTGTACAGCCTCGCGGCCAACGCGCGTGAGGCGATGCCCGAGGGCGGCGCGCTCGTCGTCGAGACCTTCGACATCGACATGTCGGCACGCAACGGGGGCGAACTCGGACTCGTGCCCGGTCCGTACGCCGCGCTGAGCGTCGTCGATTCGGGGAGCGGCATGAGCGAGGAGACGCTGGCGCGCGCGTTCCAGCCGTTCTACACGACCAGGCGCGGCACCGAGCGCACCGGTCTCGGTCTGACCAACGCCATGCACGTTGTCAGCCACTACGGCGGCACGATCCGGATCGACAGTCAGCTCGGTAAGGGCACCACCGTGACGGTGTATCTGCCTCGGGCGGAAGCGAAGGTGGTCGACACGGCGCCGTCGGGGTCCGTGGAGGACACGTTGCGGCTGCGCTCTGTCGCCCCGCGCCTCACCGGCGGGTCCTGACAACTGATACGAAGGACTGACAACTGGGTACTGAGAGCCTGAGAAGAAATCGCCCCGTACGTAGCGCGCATCTTCAGATGCGCCCGACAGGCCGGACTAAAGTCCGGCGCTACGGCGATTTCTTCTCAGGCTCTGACAACTGACAACTTGGGCGTCCGAAGCGCGCGGGCGGCAGTTGTCAGTCGTCAGTCGTTGCCCGTCGCCAGTTGTCAGTTGTCAGTTATCAGTTGTCAGTCCGTATGACCCCCCTCATATCTTGTCTTCCCTGCCCCCGTTAGGCTGGGGTTGGGAAGAGTTCGATGCCCTTCACGCGGCGGCGCGGCGATCGCGCGCAGCTGGCACACGACCCTGCCGCACGAATTGCTCTTCAGCCTCATCCCGCGCGCGGGCGAATTCACGCATCCGTAGGAACAGGAGACAGGAGACGTGCACCCCTTGATCGTCCCGTGCGTTTCGACCATACTCGGATTTCCCTTTTCGCACAGGACACGCCCATGACGAGATCGGTCCGCAGATTCACGCTCGCGCTCGTGACGGCGCTCGCGCTCGCCGGCGCCGCGGCGATCGCCCGGCAGCCACCCGCTCAGCAGCAGTCCGGCGGCGATGTCGCCGCGCTCAGGAAGGAGCTCGCGGAACTGAAGGCGATGCTCCTCGCCATCCAGAAGGACGTGCAGGAGACCCGGAGCATCCTGCAGAAGATCACCCAGCCGCAGCCGCAGGCGCAGCGCGGGCCCATCACCGACGTGCCGAACGTCGAGTACGCGACGGCCGGCGCACCCGCCCGAGGCAATCGCGAGGCCACCGTGGCCATCGTCGAGTTCTCAGACTACCAGTGCCCCTTCTGCGCGCGCTACGCGACGGGCACCTGGCCGCAGATCAACAAGGAGTACGTCGAGACAGGCAAGGTGCAGTACTTTTTCGTCAACTACCCCATCGAGTCGCTCCACCCGCTCGCGTTCAAGGCGCACGAGGCGGCCAACTGCGCGGGCGAGCAGGGCAAGTACTGGGAGATGCACGACCGGCTGTTCGCCAATCAGGGCCTGCTCGCGCCGCCCGAGCTCGTGAAGCACGCCGCGGCCGTCGGGCTCGACATGGCGACGTTCCAGCCGTGCTTCGACACCGAACGCCACGCCGACGGCATCCGCCAGGAACTGGCGAAGGCGCAGCAGCTCGGCGTCAACGGCACGCCGGGCTTCCTCGTCGGCACGATCGAGCCGAACGGGAAGATAGTGAAGGGCGTGAAGCTGGTCTCTGGCGCGCAGCCCTTCGCGACCTTCAAGCAGGTGATTGACGG
>CAYHSN010000185.1:0-2288 GCA_964359235.1 uncultured Vicinamibacterales bacterium
CGGCTCGGTGATCGGGACGTTGGCGATCCTCCTGTGGTGGCTGTTCTTCAGCCGGGCCCCCTGGTCTGAACGGTTGGGCGCGCTGGTGCTGATGCTCGTCGCGGTGATGGCGACTCGGGCCGTCGCGCACGACTCAATCATCGGCGCCGGTCAAGGCATGTTGCTCCCCATCATGGGGGTTCAGTTGATGACCCTGGCGCTGGTTCTGTGGGCGGTTGCCAGTCGCGGTCTGTCCGCCGGCGCCCGGCGCGTGGCCGCGGATCGGGCACGGGCGCCGCCTGGCCGCGACGAAGCCTGCGGTGCCGGCGCCCGGTGGACGAGCGTGAAGCGAACCTGGCTGCCGATCGTGTGATAGCTCCAGATCTCGACGGTGGTCACTTGATTGGCGGCGCAGAGCCGGCGCGCGATCTCGGCGCTCCCCGCCGGCACGTACAGCGAGAATGGGACGCGCGCGCGGCCGAAGGGCGCCCACTGCGCCATCGCTTCGAGGTGATTCACCGACTCGGCCGTCTCGACTTCGACGAGGCCGGCGAGCTTCCGGCCGCGGCCCGTCGAGTTGAGCACCAGGTCCGGGTAAAGCGGCAGCCGGCCGATTTTGACGGGCGCGACCTGGTCGGCGCCGATGTTGGCGGCGACGTCGAACTTCCGGCGCAGCCGCAATTGCAGCAGCCGAATGACGCGATCGTGCTCGAGCTGTTCCCGAACGGGACGTATGAGGATCGGGCTCACTCGCCCTCCGCGGGAGAGAAGTGGATGCGGCCGGCGTTCGCGCCAGCCGGTAATGCTAGCACGAAGCGCGTCGGGCGCAACCACGAGTCCTCCCCCCACCCGGTTCCGCTTGACGAACCGTGCCAAAGCCAACAGAATCAGGGGCGTGGTTGCCGCAGCCGTCGAGCCCGCGACCGGCACCCGCCGCATCCTGATCGTCGACGACGACCGGGCCGTGGCGGATACCTTCTCCCGGATGCTCAGACTCGAGGGTTTCGACGTCGCCACGGCCCTCAGCGCCGAGGCCGGGCTCGAACTGGCCGAGGAGGTCCGCCCGGACGCGATCATCCTCGACCTGCGCATGCCCATCGTCAACGGCCTGCAGTTTCTCCGCGTCATCCGCGCGCGGGCCCATCTCGTCGAGGTGCCTGTGGCCATCGTCACGGGCGATTACTTCCTCGGGGAGAACACGGCGATGGAGCTGAAATCGCTGGGCGCGTCGGTTCGCTTCAAGCCGCTCTGGCTCGAGGACCTCGTCGCGCTGGCCCGGGCGCTCGTGTCCGTGTGACGCAACCGGCACCCTCCGATCGCTTCCTCCGCGCGTGCCGGCGCGAGCCGGTCGACGCCACTCCCGTCTGGTTCATGCGACAGGCCGGCCGGTACATGGCCGAGTACCGCGTGCTGCGCGAGCGGCGCTCCCTGCTCGAGCTCTGCCGCACGCCGGAGCTGGCCACCGAGGTCACGCTGCAGCCGGTCCGCGCCATCGAGGTTGACGCCGCGATTCTCTTCTCCGACCTGTTGCTCCCGCTCGAGCCCATGGGCCTGCCCTTCGACTTCGTCAAAGGCGAGGGTCCCGCGATCGAGCGTCCCGTGCGGTCGGCGGCTGACGTCGAGCGCCTGCACGTGTTCGAACCACGCGAGGCGCTCGCGCACGTGCTGGAGACGATCGGCCTCGTCCGCCGCGAGCTCGACGGCCGAGTTCCGCTCATCGGGTTCGGCGGCGCGCCGTTCACGCTGGCCTCGTACGCGATCGAAGGTGGGCCGTCGACCAACTACGCGCACACCAAAGCGCTCATGTACGGCGACCCCGCCGCGTGGCACCGCCTCTGCGAGAAGTTCGCGACGGTGATGAGCGACTACCTCGCCGCGCAGATCGAAGCCGGCGTCCAGGCCGTGCAGGTGTTCGACTCCTGGGTCGGCGCGCTCAGCTCGCGCGACTACCGCGAGTTCGTCAAGCCGCACACCGCGCGCATCTTCGATGCCCTTCGCCCGCTCGGCGTGCCCACGATTCACTTCGGCGTCGGGACGGCGACGCTCCTCGGCGACATGCGCGAGGCCGGCGGCGACGTGATCGGTGTCGACTGGCGGATCCCGCTCGACGAGGCCTGGTCGATCGTGGGCCACGACCGGGGCGTCCAGGGCAATCTCGACCCGACGCTCCTGCTCGGACCACCCGATCGCCTGCTCGCCGGAGCCGAGGACGTCCTTCGCCGCGCCGGCGGGCGCGCCGGGCACATTTTCAATCTCGGCCACGGCATCCTGCCCTCCACGCCGCTCGAACACGTCCAGGCGCTGGCCCG
>CAYHSN010000185.1:2388-6796 GCA_964359235.1 uncultured Vicinamibacterales bacterium
ATCGACGGCGGACCCGACTCGCTGCTCGTGCAGAAACCGGCGGCCATCGCGCTCTGCCGAGAGCTTGGCCTCGGCGATCGTCTGCTTCCCACGTGTCCGCCGCGCACGGCGTTCATCCTGCGCGGCGGACGGCTGCATCCGCTGCCCGAAGCCTCCGTGCTCGGCATCCCGACGCGCGTCGCGCCGCTGGCCGGCACACGCCTTTTCACCTGGCCAGGTAAGCTGCGCATGGCGATGGAGGCGCTCGTGCCACCGTCGCGCGGTTGGACCGACGAATCGATCGGCAGCTTCATGCGACGCCGTTTCGGATGCGAGGCGGTCGACTACCTGGCCGAACCGCTGATGGCGGGCATCCACGCCGGGGACGTCGACCTCTTGTCGCTGGCGTCGGCCTTTCCGCGCTTCCGCGAGATCGAGCGCACGCGCGGCAGCCTGATCCGCGCCCTGCGGTCGCTCGCGCGGCCTCCATCGGCTGACGGGGTCTTTCGCTCGCTTCCTGGCGGCATCGGCGAGATGGTCGACGCGATCCTCCGCGCGCTCGCTCCCGGGATCGTGCGGTGCGGCGCCGGGGTCGCGGCGATCGAGGGCCCCTGGCCTGGGCGCGACCCTCGCACGCCGGGGGCCGGCAGGATCGGGCCGAGCCCCTCGACCCGGCTCGGGGCAGGCAAGCTCGGCCCCTACGAACCCTCCGAATCCGGTGGCGCAGGGCGACAGCCCAGCGCGCATCTCGTGCGACTGGACTCCGGCGACACGATCGAGGCGAGCGCGATCGTCCTCGCGACGCCCGCCTACGCCGCCGCCGATCTTGTCGCCCCGGTCGATGCCGAGCTGGCCGCACTGTGCCGCGCGGTGCCCTACGCCTCGACCTCCACGGTCGCGCTCGGCTATCCGCGCGACGCGGTGCGCCATCCGCTGAACGGCAGCGGCTTCATCGTCCCCCGCGTCGAGCGCGCCACGAGGATCATGGCCGCGTCGTGGATGTCATCGAAGTGGCCCGGCCGCGCGCCCGAGGGGCACGTGCTCATGCGCGCGTTCGTCGGCGGCATGCGCAACCCAGAGCTCTTCGAGCTGGACGATGAAGCGGTCGCGGCGCTGGCGCACCGAGACCTGTCACGCCTGCTTGGCATCGATCGCACACCCTCGCTCGTGCGCGTGTACCGCTGGCCGCGCTCGAACGCGCAGCACAACGTGGGGCATCTGGAGCGGATGGCGCGAATCGATGCTCGGTTACGCGAGTTCCCGGGCCTGTTCGTCACCGGGAGCGGATTCAGGGGCACGGGTATTCCGGATTGCGTCGAGGACGGGCGCGCTGTGGCGCGCCAGGCGGCCGAGTACGTCGTCTCGACGACCGGCACGAGCGGCAGAGGTCTTTGACAGGGCCTCCACGGATACTCGTAGGGGCCGGCTTCAGCCGGCCCTTCAGCGGTGGCACAGGGCTCAGCCCGGTGCGCTATCACCAGGTGCCTTGCCGGCCTTGCGCTTCCGCCCGCTCTTTCCCCTGCTCCCGGCTGGCGCCGGCGCGTGGCTCGGCTCCAGTCGCGACAAACTGGTCAGGAATTTCTTGACGCCGTGTTCGTCGAACTGCACGCGCACGTACTCGTCCTCGACCGCCACCACCACCCCGTGGCCGTAGGCCGGATCGACCACCCGGGCGCCGACATCGAAGCGTCTCATGGCTATTCCGGCGAACCTTAGCGGAAGCCCCGGGCTTTCGTCAACCACGACTGTGGTACAGTCAGGCCGCTCATGCGTTCCGCGCACATCATCGGCGTGCCGCTCGATCTGGGCGGCGCGCGGCGCGGCGTCGACATGGGGCCGTCAGCCTTCCGCATCGCGGGTCTCGATGCCCGCCTCGCCGCGATTGGCTACACGGTGGTCGACAAGGGCGACCTGACGACGCCCATCCCGGAAACGAAGGACGCCGGCGATCCGCGCAAGCGGTACATCAAGGACATCGCGCGCGTCTGTCAGAAGGTCTACCAGACCTCGCTCACCGCGCTCGAGCAGGGTGCGGTGCCGGTGGTGCTCGGCGGCGATCACAGCCTGGCCGCCGGATCGGTGGCCGCCACGGCGGACTTCGCGCGTCGTGACGGCCACGCCATCGGCCTGCTGTGGATCGACGCGCACGGCGACATGAACACGCCCGCCAGCACCGAGAGCGGCAACGTGCACGGCATGCCGCTCGCCGCGCTCATCGGCCCCGAGCCCGCCGAACTGGCGCGCATCGGCGGCTTCTCACCCAAGGTCGAGCCGCAGAAGACCGTGCTCATCGGTGTACGCAATCTCGACGATCGCGAGAAAGACCTCGTGCGCGCCTCCCGCATCTACGTCTTCACCATGAAGGACATCGACCGGATGGGGGTCGCCGCCGTGGTCGAGCAGGCGATCGAGATCGCCGGCCGCGACACCGCCGGCATCCACGTCTCGTTCGATCTCGACGTGTGCGATCCCTCGATCGCCCCTGGCGTCGGCACGCCCGTCAAGGGCGGACTCGACTATCGCGAAGCGCACATGGCGATGGAGATCATCGCGGACTCGGGCCGCCTGTGGGCACTCGATCTCGTCGAGGTCAATCCCGTGCTGGACGACCGCAACGCCACGGCGCTGCTCGGGACCGAGCTGGCGCTCTCGGCGCTGGGGAAGAAGATCCTCTGAGAAGTGACCCTGGAACTTGGTAGGCGGCCACGCGGCGGCCGGCTCCGTGCCTTCGTGCCTTCGTGGCCTTCTGTCGTGCCCTTCGTGTTACAGCATCTCGTTCAGCATCTCCACCAGCAACACGAGGGAGAACGGCTTCGAGATGAGGCGCGTGGCGGGACGCAGGCGCTCGAGGTTGTCGGATTCGCCGGGGACCGCGGAGAAGATAATCACGGGCGCGGGCGGTGGAATCGACACGATGACGTCGCGGCCCGATCCCTGCGGCAACCGCAGATCGACCACCGCGGCATCCACGTGGCGCGCTGCGATCGCATCGAGCGCTTCGTCGGCGGTCTCCGCGCCGACCACGTCGAAGCCGTGCAGCTTCAGAAATTTCTCGAGCGGCCCGCGCACGGCGGCGTCGTCCTCGACGACGAGGACGAGCGGGCGCTTGCGTCGCGCAGGGTGCCTCGGAACTGGCATGCTATAGTGTCTTATCGGCGTGACGTGCGCAGGACTTCATCAGGACGGAGGGCTCGAACATGCGTAGACCGTTTCTCGCACCGCTCATCATCACGTGCGTTGCGGCGGGGCTCACCCTCGCGGCGGCGGGTCAGAAAACCACCCGCGTTCACGACGGACGCGGCGGGAGTCCGCACGACCGCACCGAATGGACGGTCGACGGGACGAACATCACGATCGAGTACGGGCGCCCGTACGTGAAGGGCCGCACCGTCTTCGGCGGCCTCGAGAAGTACGGCAAGGTGTGGCGCACGGGCGCCGATGAAGCGACGACGCTCACGACCGACAAGACGCTCGTGTTCGGCGCCCTGACGGTCCCACCCGGCAAGTACACGCTCTGGACCTGGATCGACGACAAGGGCCCCTGGAAGCTCATCATCAACAAGGAAACCGGTCAGTGGGGCACGGCCTACAAGGAGGCGCAGGACCTCAGCCGCGCCGACATGATGACCGACGCGCTCCCGAATGCGGTCGAGCAACTCACCATCTCGATTGATGACACGCCGAGCGGCGGCGTGCTGAGAATCGAGTGGGAGAAGACGCGCGCGACGATTGCGTTCACGGTGAAATAGGCCCGCTCCCTAAACACCCGCCGAAGTTGTGCCGAAACGATACGCAGGCGACGGTTCGGTAATCGCCCGACTTCGAACGATCCGGAGGGAGTCAATCGGCAGGCTGGATGGTCTGTGGCCACGTGCAGCCGATGCGGAAGTCACCTCACTGTCGACCATATGTGCCGCGGCAGAACCGCGGCCTTCGTGGAGTATTGCGGTGACGTGTTCGTCGCGACGTTGCTCGGCGGGCTCGCCGGTTTCCTGCTGTTCGGCGAGCTGGCGAACCAGTTGACCGGGCATTCCTACTGGCTCGCGGGCATGCTGGCCGGTCCGTTTGTCGCATTTGCGATCATCCGGACGCTCCGCCGGGTTTGATCATTTCTTGATCTCTCCCCTTCTCAGGCGTCGGTACATGTCGAGCGACTCGCGCACGATCTCGACCGCCTCGCTCGGCCCGAGCAGATCCTCGACCACGACCTGCCAATTGTCGATTGCAGATTGTTGATTGCTGATTGCTGTACAATCGAATCTCCGCACGTCGTGGGCCGCTAGCTCAGTGGTAGAGCACGTGACTTTTAATCACGGTGTCCTGGGTTCGATCCCCAGGCGGCCCACCAGCTTTCGCTTGACGGCCGCGCTCGAAGGTGGGGTTGTGTGGGAGGCAGCCGTGTCCGGTTTTCATCGGACCCCGTGCTAGA
>CAYHSN010000186.1:0-4658 GCA_964359235.1 uncultured Vicinamibacterales bacterium
GTTCCTCGTTCCTTCGTGATTATAGCCCAGCCCAATAGGTCCGCTGGAAGACGAGAACGTCCGCGATGGCGGCGTCGGCGCGATCGGTCGGCCCGCCGGGCGGTGTGGGCAAGGTCGCGATCGGCGCGGCCAGCGTCTCGATGCTGCCCTGACAGCAAGCGGCCAGCGCCTCGAGGTCGTAGCCGCCTTCGGTCACGAGCGCGATGTGCCCGGCGCAGCGGCGGTCAGCGAATGCGCGCAGATGCCGGATGATCCCGAGGTAGCCGCCGGTCGTCACACGCATGCCACCGAGCGGGTCGCGCTCGTGGGCGTCGAAGCCAGCCGACACGAGCAGGAGGTCAGGCGCGAACGCCTCGAGGACCGGATCGATGACCGCGCGCTGAACGAGCGAATAGTCCGCGTCGGTCGCACCGGCGGCCATCGGAATGTTCACCGTGAACCCCAGGCCGGCGCCGTGTCCCGCTTCGGCGGCGAGCCCGGTGCCCGGGTAGAACGGGTGCTGGTGGGTGGACACGTAGAGCACGCGCGGATCGTCGTAGAAGATGTCCTGGGTGCCGTTGCCGTGGTGCACGTCGATGTCGACGACGGCGACCTTCGACGCGCCACGCGCCAGAGCCTCGGCCGCGGCGACGGCCACGTTGTTGTAGAGACAGAAACCCATCGCGCGGTCGCGCCCGGCGTGGTGGCCTGGAGGCCGCACCATCGCGAACGCCGGGCCACGCCCTGCCAGCGCGTATCCGGCCGAGGCCACGGCCGCGCCAGCCGCGACGAGCGCGACCTCTTGCGTCTCGGGCGAGGTGAACGTCTCGGCGTCGAGCATGGCCGACCGCCCGCGCAAACCCTCGAGTCGATCCAGGTAAGGCCCGTCATGCACGCGCTCGAGCGCCTCGCGGCTTGCCGGCTCCGGTGCCGCCATCGCTCCGCCCTGCTCGCGCCAGCGCGCCGCCACGGCGTCCATCGCCTGCGCGCGCTGATAACGCTCCGGGTGACCGGGCGGCGTCATGTGCTCGACGAACCGTTCGGATGTGAGGACGAGAAGAGACATGAAAGAAGTAGCGAGTAACGAGTAACGAGTAGAGAACCGTAGGGGCCGGCTTCAGCCGGCCCATCAGTAACGAGAACCGTAGGGGCCGGCTTCAGCCGGCCCATCAGGGTTTCAATATCTCCAGCGCGCGCGTCGTCAGCGCCTCGAGCGACGCTTCCAGCTCACGCCCCTTGGCCTCGATCAACGCTTCATCAGGCTCCGGCGGCACTTCGATCGGCCGACCGACGACCAGGCTGACCCGACTGAACGGCTTCGGAATCTGCGTACGATCCCAGCTTCTGAGCGTCCAGTGCCGCGCCGCCTCCAGGTGGAACGGCAGGATCGGATGGCCGGTCGCGCCGGCCAGCCACACCGCGCCGGGCTGCGCCCGCCGGGCCGGCCCGCGCGGGCCGTCGAGCGTGAACCCGACTGGGTGCCCCTCGTCGAGCTCCCGCCGCAACTGCAGCAGCGCCTTCCTCGCGCCGCGCGAGGTCGACCCCCGCGCCGTCTTGTAGCCGAACCGCTCGATGATCCGAGCGATCCACTCGCCGTCGAAGTTCTCGCTCGTGATGACGACGATGCCGCGGCGACGGAAGTAGTAGGTGGCGGTCAGGATGCGGCCGTGCCAGAAGCCCATGATGGGCTGCCGGCCGCCTGCCACGAGCGTCTCGAGGTGCTCGAGGCCCTCGGTCCGCCAGCGCAGCGTGCGGCCGAGCAGCGCGATCGCGGGATAGCCGGCCGCGGCGATGGCGGCCGCCTCCAACTGCTTCATGCGGGACGCGCGCCAGTCTGGTGAAGAGGTCACGGGCGCTGAAGCCGTCCGTTGACGAACGTCATCAGATCGACGAACTCGGTCTCCGCCTGCGCGCTGGCCTGCGCGCCCTTGAGCATGATCGAGCAGAACGGACAGGCCGTCACGACCGTCCCGGCGCCCGTGGCGCGAAGCTGCGTGAACCGCACGTCGCTGATCCGCGTGCCTTCTTCCTTTTCCTCGAAGAGCAGACCGCCGCCGGCGCCGCAGCAGAACGGGTTCGTGCGGTTCCGTTCGGGCTCCTTGACGTCTGCGCCGAAGCGAATCAGGAGCTCGCGCGGTTCGGCGTCTTTGCCCGCGTAGCGGCCCAGATAGCACGGATCGTGGAACGTGACGGCCTCGCGCGCGCCCGTCACGGCCGGCATCCTGCGCGTGAGCTCGGCGACCAGCACGGCCGAGTGCGCCACCTCGGCGTCGAACCCGAAGCGGCGGTAGTCGTCACCAAGCGTCTTCAGGCAGTGCGGACACGACGTCAGAATCTTCTTCACGCCCGCGGCCTTCAGATCCTCGATGTTCTGCGTCGCCAGCTCCTGGAACATGTACTCGTTGCCGGTCCGTTTGGCCGCGTCGCCGGTGCAGCGCTCCTTCGCGAGCACGCCGAAGCGCGCGCCGCTCGCGCGCAGGATGTCGAAGAGCGACCGCAGGCCTTTCTGAAAATCGGCTTCGAACGCGCCCGCGCAGCCGAGCCAGACGAGCCATTCGTGTTTCGCCCGGTCGAAGATCTCGAGACCCGCCGACTCGACGAACTTCTGCCGCTGGTCGTAGCCGAGGCCCCAGATGTTCCCGCGGCGCTCGAGGTGATTGTAGACGACGCCAAGATACTCGGCCGCCTCGCCGTTCGACACGAGCCCACGCCTGGCCCCGATGATGAGCGGCAGGTGCTCGATGCCGACGGGGCATTGGTTCTCGCACGCGCCGCACGTCGTGCACTGCCACAGCACGCCCTCGTCGAACACCTCGGCCAGCTTCGCGTCGCGCCGGCCTTCCAGAAGCGCGTGCTGAGCCTGGAGGATCAGCGTCTTCGGATTGAGCGCCTTGTCGGAGCCCCAGGCCGGGCAGTTGACCTGACAGCGGCCGCACTCGACGCAGGTGAACGCGTCGAGGACCTGCTTGCTCCGGAGATCCTTGATCGTCTCGAGCCCGACCTCCTCCTTCTCGAAGTCGAGATTGGGCACGGTCGCGAGCACCGGCGATTTCAGGAACACCGTGATGGGCGACAGCACCAGGTGCAGGTGCTTCGAGGCGGGAATGAGCATCAGGAACGCGAGGATGACGAGCGCGTGCACCCACCAGTTGACGCGGGCCGCCAGCGTGCCCTCCTCCAGCCGGAAGTCGAGGAGGAACGTCGCCATCAGGGTCGCGATGAACAGCCCGATCACGACCGACCCGACCGAGAGCGTCGCGCCGAGCGCGACGGGTCGGAAGACGGCCCGCCGGATCACCAAATACACGATGCCGGCGAGCACCGCGACGGCGAACGGCGCGAGCGCGAGCCGGTAGGCGTGGAACCAGCCGCGGCGGGTGAAATCGGCGAGGCCGAGGCCGCTCAGGAACTCAGTGGCGGTGTAGCCCGCAAACGCCACGAAGCCCCAGAACACGAGTGCGTGGGCGACGCCCGCGAGCGGCCGTTCGACGATCGTCTTCCGCTGGAAGACGACATCAGTCAGAAAGCGGCCGATGCGGAACGCCGGCTGGTCGAGGGAGAAATTGTTCTGCGCCGCGGCAATCAGTCGGACGCGCTTCCCCACCTGCGCCACGAAGCTTGCCGCGGAGATCAGGAGCAGCAGCCAGAGGACCAGCGTTTCGATCATGCGGGACCGAGACGGGATCGTCAGCCGTTCAGCGCGTCGATGAACGCCGGGACGATCTCGAACAGGTCGCCGACAACCCCGTAGTCGGCCACCTCGAAGATAGGCGCGTCGGAATCTTTGTTGATCGCGACGATGGTGTTGGACCCCTTCATGCCGACCAGGTGCTGGATGGCGCCGGAGATCCCGAGCGCCACGTACAGCTTCGGCGCGACGGTCTGGCCGGAACTTCCGACCTGGCGATCCATCGGCAGCCACCCGGCGTCGCAGATGGGCCGCGACGCCGCCATCTCGGCGCCGAGCGCGGCCGCGAGCTTCTCGGCCACGGCCAGGTGCTCCGGCCCCTTGATGCCGCGGCCGACGGCTACGATGCGCGCGGCCTGCGAGAGATCGACGGCCTGCTTGGCTTCCTTGAAGGGCGCCTCAGGCTTCTGGCGGATGGCGCCCGCATCGATCGTGACGGCCACCGCCCGGGCCGGAGCCGGGACGCTCCCGCGCGTGACCGCGTCGGCGCGAAAGGCGCCGATCTGGAAGGTCACCACGTGCGGCGCGGGCCCCTTCGGCACGACGTCCGCGCAGAGCTTGCCCTGGAACATCGACCGCACGAAGGCGCGGCCCTCGCCGTGCGCTTTGAACCCGATGCAGTCGGTCAGGAGCGCGCGGTCGAGACCGACGGCCAGCGTGGGCGCGAAATCCCGCGTCTGGTAGGTATGCGCCAGGAAGACCAGGGCGGGTTGTTCCGCGCTGATGAGCCCGGCGATCGCGTGGGCGTATCCGTCGGCGGTGTAGCGCGCGAGCGCCGGGTGATCGACGATCAGCACTTCGGCGACATCGGCCGCGGCCAGCTCGGACGCCGCACCGGCGGCTTCTGCGCCGAGCACGGCGACCTTCACGGAGCCGCCGGCCTGCTGCGCGGCCGCGACGGCTTCCCACGACGCCCGGTTCAACCTGCCGTCAAGCTGTTCAGCGATGACGAGGATCATCATGATGAAGGAACGAGTAACGAGGAACGAGT
>CAYHSN010000186.1:4758-6789 GCA_964359235.1 uncultured Vicinamibacterales bacterium
AGTAACGAGGAACGAGTGAACCCGTAGAGTCCGGCTTTAGCCGGACTGATCGGTGACCCGTAACCAGTGACCAGTAGTCAGGAGCCAGTAGCCAGTGGCCAGTAGCCCGGAGCACGATCACTGTATGACACGCGCCTCGTCACGCAGCAGGCGCACGAGGGTCTTCGCCGCTTCGGCGGGCGACCCGTCGATGAGCTGCGTGGCCTTTTTCTTCTCGGGGAAGTACAGATTGACGATCTGCTGCTGCGGCTCGACGGGCGGCGCGGCGACCTTCCTCACGTCCTTCTTCTTGGCCGCCATGATGCCCTTGAGTGTCGCGTAGCGAAGCTGGTTGATGCCGCTCTGGATCGTGACGAGCGCCGGCAGCGGCAGGGCGATCCACTGGAACCACCCGCCCTCGAGCTCGCGCTTCACGCGCAGGCCGCCGCCGACGACCTGGACCTCCATGATGATCGTCGCGTGCGGCATCCCGAGCTTCCCGGCGAGCACCACGCCCGTCTGCGCGAATCCGCTGTCGTCGGACTGGAGGCCCGTCAGGATCAGATCGCAGTGCTCGTCACCTAGCGCCGCGGCGAGCGCGCCCGCCATCACGAAGGCATCGACGTCGACCAGGCGCTCGTCCTCGACGTGGATCGCGCGATCCGCGCCGCGCGCCAGCGCCTCGCGAATCACCTGCGACACGCGCGGCGGGCCGGCCGACACGACGACGACCTCCCCACCGTGCTGTTCCTTGAGGCGCAGCGCTTCCTCGAGCGCATACGCGTCAGGCTCGTTCAGCTCGTAGCTGGCGTTCTCGTCGCGAATCCAGGTCTTCGAGTCGGCCACGCGGAGCTGCCATTCGCGCGAGACGACCTGCTTCACGCATACCGCGATCTTCATAAGAGTCAGCTGTCAGCTATCAGCTGTCAGCGCTCAGCCATCCACATTGCGCGCCCGGCACGAGGGCGCGGCCGTCAGACGCGGCCGAAACCTCGAGCCGAAAGCTGACGGCTGAGAGCTGAGAGCTATTCATCATAACGCTTGAAGAGCAACGCGGCGTTGGTGCCGCCGAACCCGAACGAGTTCGACAGGGCGCAGGTCACCGGCTTCTCGCGTTTCCGGTGAGGCACGTAATCGAGGTCGCACTCGGGGTCGGGGTTGTCGAGGTTGATGGTCGGCGGGATGACCCCGTGCGTGATCGCGAGCACCGTGATCCCGGCCTCGAGCCCGCCGGCCGCGCCGAGCAGATGCCCGGTCATCGACTTAGTGGACGAGATGGCCACCCGGCCGGCGTGATCGCCGAAGCACTTCTTGATGGCCAGCGTCTCGAGCTTGTCGTTGTACGGCGTGGAGGTGCCGTGGGCGTTGATGTAGTCGATGTCGGCGGGCTCGACGCCCGCGTTGGCCAGCGCCGCGTTCATGACGCGCACGGCGCCATCGCCGTCTTCCGACGGCGCCGTGATGTGAAAGGCGTCGGCCGACATGCCGTAGCCGACAAGCTCCGCGTAGATCGAGGCGCCGCGGCGGCGCGCGAACTCCAGCTCCTCGAGGATGAGGACGCCGGCCCCTTCACCCATGACGAAGCCGTCGCGGTCGCGGTCGAACGGCCGGCTGGCCTTCTCGGGCTCTTCGTTGCGCGTCGACAGCGCGCGCATCGCCGCGAACCCGCCCACGCCCATCGGCGTGATCGCCGACTCGGAGCCGCCTGCGATCATCACGTCGGCCGCACCGCGGCGGATGAGTTCGGCCGAGTCGCCAATGGCGTGGGCCGAGGCGGAGCACGCCGTGCAGGTCGCGGAATTCGGCCCCTTGGCCCCGAACCGGATGGACACCTGTCCCGCGGCGAGATTGATGATGGCGGCCGGAATGAAAAACGGCGAGATGCGCCGCGGGCCGCCTTCGATGAGCGCCTTGTGCTCGCGCTCGATGGTGGCGAACCCCCCGATCCCGGAGGCGATGAACACGCCGGCGCGCGGCGACAGGTCCGGTGTGATGGTGAGACGCGCCTCATCCATGGCGAACTGCGAGGCCGCAATCGCGAACTGGATGAAG
>CAYHSN010000187.1:0-6645 GCA_964359235.1 uncultured Vicinamibacterales bacterium
TCGAGCGGCGGATGCGGAAGAGGTTCCCGCCCTGATACTCGTTGTAGATGATGTCGGGATCGGCCGGGTCGACAAACGCCCAGAAGCCGTCGCCGCCGGTGAGCGACTGCCAGTGCTTGTTGGCGATGCCGCCCGGACGCCGCGAAGGTCCGAACCACGTGCTGTTATCCTGCAGCCCGCCGTAGACGTTGTACGGCCACGCCATGTCGTAGCTGACGTGGTAAAACTGCGAAATGGGCAGGCTACCGACGAACCGCCATGTGGCGCCGCGATCGCGCGACAGATAAACGCCGCCGTCGGTCCCGATGATGAGGTCGTCGGTGTCCGTCGGGCTGATCCAGACGTCGTGGACGTCGCTGTGGTAGCT
The DNA here is from genome assembly GCA_964359235.1 of uncultured Vicinamibacterales bacterium. GTDB lineage: Bacteria > Acidobacteriota > Vicinamibacteria > Vicinamibacterales > JAHECP01 > CAYHSN01. Next base: position 368 of record CAYHSN010000187.1, read on the forward strand.
CGGGCCGAACACGCTGCCGGAGCCGAGCGTGCTGAACGTCTTGCCGCCGTCGTCGCTCACCGAGATGGTGAGGCCGCACTTGTAGACGCGGTCGGCGTTCTTCGGATCGGCGACGAGCCGCGAGAAATAGAACGGCCGCCCGGCCACGGCGCTCGACGCGTTCCTCTCGGTCCACGTCTCGCCGCGATCTTCGGATCGGTACAGCGCCGTCTTCTTCGCTTCCACCGTCGCGTACACGAGTCCGGGCTTCGCGGGAGTGGTCGCGAGCGCGATGCGGCCGAGCTCGCCCGACGGCAGCCCCTTCGTCACCGGGGCCCACGTCGTGCCGCCGTCGAGCGAGCGGTAGAGGCCGCTCTTCGAACCGCCTGAGGTGAAGAAGGACGGCGTGCGGCGGACCTGCCAGATGCCGGCGTAGAGCACATTGGCGTCGTCCGGATCCATCGCGAGATCGGCGCACCCGGCGTCGGGCGCAACAGAGAGCACCTTCTCCCACGTCTTCCCGCCGTCTCTCGTGCGAAACACGCCGCGCTCGGGGTGATCGTCGAAGAGGTGTCCCGTCGCGCAGACGAACACGGTGCTCGCGTCCTTCGGATGAACGAGGATGCGCGCGATGCGCTCCGAGTCGGCCAGGCCGACTCTCGTCCAGGTCTCACCGGCGTCGATCGATTTGTAGACGCCATCGCCGACCGACACGCTGTTGCGCGTCCACGTCTCGCCGGTGCCGACCCAGACGGTCTTCGGGTTCGACGGGTCGATCGTGACGGCGCCGATCGACGGGTTGTGCTTGTCGAAGATCGGCTTGAACCGGAGGCCGCCGTCGACCGACTTCCAGACGCCTCCGCCGGCCGATCCGACGTAGATCGTCAGGCGATCGCCTTCGACGGCGTCGAGCGCCGCGATGCGGCCGCTCATGACGGCCGGCCCGATGGCCCGGGCCTCGAGGCCGCCGAACGTTTCGGCGTCGATCTTGACGCCCTGCGCGGCGGCGGGCGGGAGTGACACGAGCAAATAGGCGGCGACGAGGCCGCAGAGCGAGCGAATGAGGTTGTGCGTCATGGGAGTTGAGCCCGGGAGATTCATCACGGAGACCACGGAGAAACCTACGTCGGGCCAACCACGGAGATCGCGGAGATCACGGAGAAGAACAACAGGGTTTCCGTGCCCTCCGTGGTCAATCCTCTCCGTGATCTCCGTTCGTCACTTCGGCATCTTGAAGCGCGTGTCGTCGATCGGTACGTTGATCTCGATCTTCTCGATCGTGAGCTTCTGCCGCATCGGCGCGCCCTTGGCGCCGCCGTCGATGCTGTGCGCCATCATGAGGCCGCCGACCTCCTTGTAGTCGCCGACGATCGTTTCGATTTCCATCTCGGTGCCGCGCACCGTGCGCTTGGCTTCCTGCCTGATGATGAGGAAGTGCTCGGCGTCGATGGAGAAAGTGGTCACCGTCCCGTCCTTCTTGGTGGCCTTGAGCCTGTAAACCTCGGTGCCTTCGACCTGTTCCTTCCCGAGGAGCTCGACCGTGTGGCCCTTGGCCTCGTAGTCCATCAGCGGCCCGTCCAGGTCGGCCTGCTCCTCGGCCATCTTGGCATCGTCGGGGGACATCGGCTGCGGCGTCGGACTACCCGCGAACGGCATGAGACTCCAACCGCTCTTCCCGTCGTAGGCCTGGCTGCCGGTCATGCCCTGAATCGTGAAGTCCATCCGCATCATGTTCGGCCGCTTCAGTTCGAGCGTGACAGGCGCTTCGATGCCGGGGCCCACCGTCATGCGGCCCGTCATCCGGACGGTCTGAACCGCCTTGAGTTTCTGCAGCCCGCCTTGGGCTTCAAAGTGCTTGGCGATGATCTCATCCACGGTTTGGGCCGCGGCCGGCGCGGCGACAAGCAGCGCGACGATGAGACCGGCGACCAGCTTACGGGCCATGAATCCTCCCTCGTAGGGGCCGAGCGTGCCCGGCCCGACACGGACCTCAGCAGGGGCCGAGCGTGCCCGGCCCACTACGGGTCTCAGTGTAACCCGAAGACGACGACGTCACGGCATTTGTTCCCTCAGCCGCGCAATCTGCTTCATGTGATGGCGCGTGTGGATGCGGTGGAAACGTCGCCACTGGCGCACGGTAAAGGCGCCGAGAATCGGGTGGTTCGATACTTTGACGCGCTCGCCGAATCGATCGGCCGACCGCGCGCATACCTGGTCCAGCTCGACGAGTGCCTCCCGGATCGCACGGCCCGCGTCGGCGGGCGCGGCGCCCGACGGTCGTGTCGGCTCTGGTGCGGCGCGGCCTGTCGGGAAGTAGCCGAGCGTGACGACGACGAAGGCGCCGAACCGCTGGGAGAAGGTGTCGGGGCGGGCCTTGGACTGGCCCTGATCGAGCGCGCGCGTCATGACGTAGGTCGTGCCCGTGAACGCCTTCGTCAGGTGTTCGAGGATCTCGGCCGCGCTCCACTTGCCCGGCCGATGCCAGCACATCTGGTTCTCGTCCAGGGCGGAGGTGGACGCCTCGATGTCGTCGAGGGCCCTCCGGAGATCGGGGTGCATGAAGCGTGATCCTACGCTATGATGCCCCGAGGCAGCTAACTGGATTGCATATTCTGAAATTCGCCACCCACCATCTGCTACGTAGAAGGGACGACTGCACGCATGGCTTACACGTACGATGAACTGAAGGGGAAGACGGTCGTCGAGCTTCGCGAGATTGCCGCCGGTCTGCACGAGGACGCGGTGAAAGGCTACACGCAGCTCAACAAGGAGCACCTGCTCGAGCTGCTCTGCAAGGCCCTGCACGTGCCGATGCACGCGCACCACGAAGTGGTGGGCGTCGACAAAGCCGCGATCAAGAAACAGATCCGCGAGCTCAAGAAGACGCGCGCCGCCGCGCTCGCGGCGCACGACTCGGACGGGCTCACACGCGTGCGCCGCAGGATCCACCGGCTCAAGCGGGACATCCACCGCCACATGCGCTAGCGCTCACCTGGAGGTCCGAGGCCGGAGGCCGGGGACCGGAGGCCGGGGGAGCGCCGGGAATTGGAGCATGGCGTAGGGGCCGAGCTTGCCTGCCCTGAGCGGTGTCGAAGGGCTCGGCCCGTGCAGCCTCAGCGTGTCGCGCTCAGTCCGAGCGCCACGCGCTGGTCGCGCGAGAGGTATTTCGCACCTTCGCGCAGCGTGAGACCCGACACGCGATCGCGGTGCGCCGCGAGGAAGGCGTACACGATCGCGGGGCGCTTCTTCGACGCTTCGCGCAGCACCCAGCCGATCGCCTTGCGGATGAAGAACTCGCGCTCCTCGATCAGGCGTGAGGCGAAGCGCGCGAAGAGGGCGAAGTCGCCGCCGCCCCGGCGGATCGGCATGAGCAGGGACAACATCGCCGCGCGACGCACCCACAAGCTCCGGTGCGAGTCCCCGTGGTATAGTTACCTGAACGAGAGTTGCATGACGTTGTTGAACATGGCGCTGCCGGCGCCGCCCGCGAGAAGCCTGCCTCCGTACCTGGCGACGGCCGCGCCGGTCGGCATCGCCTCGGGATTCTACGACGAAGAGGTCCACGGACTCGACCGCTACCGGTGGATCGGGGCGTCCGCGCGCCTGACCTTCGCGGCCGAACCCGTCGCGCGGCACCTCGAGTTGTGGGTGCTCTCCGAGTTCCACGATCTCTCGCAGGAGCTGGTGTGCACGGCGGGCGGACACGCCGAGCGTTTCAGTCTCGTCGCCGGCTGGGCGCCGCTCGCGGTCACGGTGCCGCCGGGCGCCGATCATCTCGATCTCGAAGCGACCAAGATCTTCCCGCAGGCCTACTACCCGGAAGATCGACGCACGCTCGCCGTGCGCGTGCGCCCGCCGCTCCTGCACCGCGATCCCGTTCGGCACGGCCACATCGCGCGGCAACATGCGAACGCCGTCAGGAACGTGCGCGAGATGCTGGAGGGACGTGCCGCGCTCGAATCGACGCCGCCGAGCCTGGGCATCGATCTCTACGGCACGTGCAACGTCAAGCCGCCGTGCGTGTACTGCGAGTGGGACTACAACAAGGATCTCGAGGGCCCGTTCGTCGACACGCCGTTCACGCTCGACACGCTCCGGGAGTGGGGCCCGTTTTTCGACAACAGCGTCAGCCTCGTGAACTGCTCGATCGGCGAGCCGTTCATGATGAAGAACTTCGACGACCTGCTCGACGCCTTCGGCGACGGCGGCAAGGTGCTGGAGATGACCACGAACGGTCAGATCCTCACCGATCGCAACATCCAGAAACTCATCGGCCGCACGATCGATCTGTACATCTCGCTCGACGCCGGAACGCCCGAGACCTACGCGAAGCTGCGCAACAATCGCTTCGACGCAATCCTTCACAACCTGCGGCGCCTCATCGAAGCCAAGGGCGGACCCGGCCGTCTGCCGCGCGTGCACCTGGTGTTCATGCCGATGCGCGTGAACGTCCACGAGCTCGACGTCTTCGTCCGCATCGCGGCCGATCTCAACGTGGACCGCATGGTGCTCCGGCCGCTCAACTACTCGCCGGGCATCGACCTCGACTGGCAGCGCGAGGGGTATCGCTTCGAGTACCAGCGAGAGCTCTTGCCGTTCGACGAGCTGGTCCGCGCGAGCGGCCGCGCCGCCGAGCTCTGCCGCCGGCACGGCGTCGAGCTGGCCGATCAGATGGACTTCGGCGGATCGATGGGCGATCAGTTCGGGCGGTGGTTCGAGGAGGGACGGCAGTCGATCGACGCCGCGCCGTCACGCGTCAGCCCCGCCGCGTCGGGCGCAACGCTCGAGAGGGCCCCCGCGCCCGAGCCGATCGTCAGCGAACCGCCGCCGGCCGGGCCCGGCGTACCCCAGCAGGCGCCGCCCCCATCGCTCGGCGCCGAGAAGAAGCCCGCGTGCACCGAGCCGTGGAAGAGCCTCTACATCCTCCGCCGCGGCGTGTTCCCGTGTTGCTACGGCGGCGTTCCGGTCGCGCCGATGGACGGCTACCGCGCGGCGTGGAACTCGCCGATCATCCAGGCGATTCGAGGCGAGCTGGCGCAGGGACGGTTCCACGACTACTGCCTGCGGTCGCCGGCGTGCCCGATCGTGCGCAAGTCCCAGCAGGCGCACGAGCTGCCCGCGGCCCAGGCGTTCCGTCTGCGCGCGCGCCAGCTCTTCGCGCGCGTCAACCGCGTCGGCCGCGGTGTGCCGGGCCGCCTCTCCCATCCGGTGAGATGGGTCGGCCACCGGCTCTACCGCGCCGCGACCGAGCCGCGCTACGTGAGACATCACGTGAGACGGCTGCTCGGACTCACCGGGAACGGACGCGGGCGCGGCAACGAGTAACGAGGAACGAGGAACGAGAAACGAGTAGGGGCCAACACCGCCATCTTCACGATCGTCAACGCCCTGATGATCCGGCCGCTGCCGTTCGCCAACACGGAGCGGCGTTCGCACTCTCCGGCGCGGGCGAGCCCGAGCGCGTCCGCGGCACGGCCGCCAACGCCGAGCTGTTCGACTGTCCAGCGCGGTCTTGTCGATCGACAATCGGCAATCGACAAATCTGTTATCTCTTCTTCTCCTTGTACCCCGCCGGCACCGCCACGTCGGTGTCGGCCGCGCTCGTCGCGATCGACAGCACGTCGTGGGTCGCCGTGAAGATGGTCGAGCGGGCTGTCTGCTCCTCGGGCTGCTTCTTCATCATCTTGCGCGCGAGCATGCCGCCGATCCCGCCGCCGCCCGACTCCTGCGGCTGGCTCGAGGCCTGGGCCATCTGTTCCTGGCTCTTCACGCCCTCGAACTTCGTGGCGCTCGCGAGCGGGGTGCCATCGAGCTTCACGGCCTCTTTCTGCATCCGCTCCATCGCGTCCTTCATCATCGGGTAGAACGCCGACGCCATGGCCATCTGCTGCGCGTCCATTCCCGCGCCGAGCGGACCGTGGAGCTTCTCGTAGAACTTGCCGTCGAACGCCTGGACTTCGGCCAGGGCCGCGATCGTGGGCGCCAGCCACATGTCCGACGTCATGACCATGCCGCCGCTCTCCTCGATCGTCTTGCCCTTGGCGGCTTTGCCGCCGAACACGCCCATCACCCGGCCCAGCCCGCCCTCGAACTTGACGAGGCTCTTCTCCTGCGTCTTCACGTCGGCGCGAAGCGCGATCGCGGAACAGACGACGAGCGACAGCACGAGACCACCACACCACAGGCGTTTCATAAGTCCTCCACAAGCTGAGACCGGACATTGTAGACCAGTTGACGGTGTTAACCTTGATGCGTCAAAACCCACCAAGGTTTCGAGAGCGATGCTGTCTTGGCCGCGG
>CAYHSN010000188.1:0-6626 GCA_964359235.1 uncultured Vicinamibacterales bacterium
CCCCTACGACCACAGGAGGAATGTACCGAAGGATGTCTTTACCGATCGCGCGCTCGAGGGGCGCGTAGTGATCGGCGATTCGGAGACCAGCGCCGAGCTTCAGCGACGAGGATGGCGCGGTCAGGACGATGACCCGGCGGCCAACCTGGAGCTCGGCCGAGGTGACAGGTGCGCCGGTGTTGGCGTCGATGGTCGCGATCAGATCGGGGAACGTCGCAAGCCGCTCACCATCTCGCTCGAGCGTCAGGTATTCGTTCCAGATCGAGAGCTCGAGCGCAGCGATCCGTGCGTGGCCGACGTCGAACCCCGCGCGCGTCTCGATCTCCAGCGTCGCCACGGTGTCCTCCGCCACGATTGATCCCGCGAGTGCCTCGCACGCCCGCTCTGCGACCGCGCGGCCGCCGCGCGGCGCGACCGCGATCATGGCGAGACCCAGATCGATGGCCTGCGTGACGGCCCCGACCGCCGCGTGCGGGCCGAGATAGTCCGCGCGGATCGGGTTGCGCGCAACGGCGACCAGCCCGCCGGCCGCCTCGGCCGCGGCGCGCACGAGATAGTTGGCAGCCGCAAGCGGCGCGCGGACGATCTGCTCGAGGTGACGCCCATGCTCCTGGCTGCCGCCGGACACCGCCTGGATCGAGACGAAGCCCGGGAGCAGGTTCAGCCCGAGGCCGCCGAGATCGCCGGTCGGGTGCGCGCGGCCGTCGGCGGGCGCGTCGGCGATGGGCACGCCGAGCGCCGCCGACTGGAGCCAGCCGTTGATCGTCGCGGCGCCGCCGTTCTCGGATCCGATCAGACCGGCGAGCGGACGATCGAGCTGAGCGGCCAGCAGGTTCCACGCACGCAGGTGATCGGCAGGTTCCACGCACGCCTGGATCGCCGCCGGCGCGCCGACGAGAGACACGGTTGCGACGAGCGCGTCGGGCGGGAGGTCCTGCCAGGAGATGAGCGTGGGCATGCCCGCGGCGAGCGCGGCGTGACCCAGGCGCCGGCCTTCGGCCATGGATCCGCCCCCGCCGCCGCCCAGCAACGCGCCGCCGAGGATGGCGGCCTCGAGCTCGTCATGGCCGAGTCGCACGGGGGAACTGTATGAGCGGACGAGTGAGCTTGGCAAGCGAGGGGCGGGAGGAGCGAGCAGGCGCACGCGGGTTCAGAACCTCGCGGGTGGCCGAGCCCGGGCGCCCACGGGCGCGTCCCTCAGCCAGCTCGGGACGCCCTGAGCGACGTCGAAGGGCGCAACGCCGGCAGCCGTGGTCGCGTGGAAGCGACGACCGCGCGGAGCGGAGCGGGGCGACGGGGCCCCGCGAGCGACGCGCTTGGCGGGGTGCAGGCGCCTTCGCCACGCTTCGGCGGCCCTGGACGAAGCTCGAAGAGCGGAGTCTGGGGGCCCCCGCCGACGCGAGCGATGAGCACCCGTGGGCTGGGCTCGGACAGGACCCGTTCCGGTTCTGATCCCGCTCAGCGATGAATGAGCCGCCGTGCGGCCACGCGCGCCAGCGCGCGCAGGCGGTCGCCCAAGGGAAGGCGCCAGAAGTTGGTCGAGACGACGCCGCGCGTGAAATAGGACTTCTGCGAATAGTCGATGGCGACCTCGACCATCACGGCGCGGCCGGCGCGCGCCAGGTCGAACGCCTTCGGCAACACGCGCTCGAGATCGGCATCGTCTGCGACCATCAGGTACTCGGCTTCGACGGCGCGCGCGAAGCCCTCGACACTGTACGGCGAGAGCACGCTGCACGTATCACGATTCATCGCCGTCCGCTGGAACTGCGCGATCTGCGCCAGCTCACCGTCGCGCAGCACGATCGTCACGGGCACCGCGCGATAGCGCGACGCAGTCAGGAGCTCGAGGCCGGTCATGAGCAACGCGCCGTCGCCCGCCACCGCCACGACGTCGCGATCGGGGTTGGCGAACTTCGCACCGATCGCCGCCGGCACCGCGTAGCCCATGCAGGAGTAGTCGATCGGTCCGATGAAGCGGCCTGGCTCGGTCAGCCGGAGATGCTCCATCGCGAGGAACGTCCCGTTGCCGCTGTCGGTGGCGTAGATCGCGCGCGGCGAGAGGGCCTGCAGCGCATCGAAGAAGGCGAGCGGAGAAACCCGATCCGCCTTCTTCTCCTTCAGCCACAGATCGCGGACCTGGCGATGTCCGGTCGCCACGCGCTCGGCGAGCCCCGCGTTCCCCGGACGCGCTGTCAACGCAGGCAGCAGCGCCTCAACGAACGTAGCGGCGTCGGCCTCGATCGACACGAGGGCGCGGTAGTTGCGGTCGAACACTTCACGGTTGATGTCCACGTGCACGAGACGGGCCGGCGGCGTGAAGCCGTAACTCGCGGTGCCCACTTCGCTGAAGCGGCAGCCGATCGCCAGCATCGCGTCGCAGCCGTCGAAGACCTCACGCACGAACGGCGGCGCAGAGGCCCCAAGCATGTTCCAGAGCCAGAGCGGATGGTCTTCCGGAAACACCCCCTTGCCCTGGATCGTCGTGGCGACCGGCGCGCCCAGCTTCTCGGCCAGCGACGGCAGCAGCCGTGCGGCCCCGGCCGCGCCCTGCCCTATATAAAGGAGGGGCTGCGTCGCGCCGTTCAACGCATCGGCCGCGGCCGCCAGGTCCTTCGACGCGGGGCCAGCCGGCCGCGGCAGCCGGTCGCGGTACTCGAGCGCGGCGACCTCCTGCGTGAGCATGTAGTAGTTGGCCGGAATCTCGATGGCGACCGGGCCCGGCGTGCCGCTCCTGGCGAGATCGAACGCCTGGCGCACGAGCGGATAGATCTCCTCGGGCGATCCGGGACGCCACGCGGCCTTGGTGATTGGCTTCAGGACCGCGAGCTGGTCGATGTCGTGGAGCTGGTAGGCCCTGCCGGTGTCATTGCGGATGCCGCAGGTCAGGACGACCATCGGCACGTTGTCCATGAAGGCTTCGGCGACGCCCGAGAGGCAATGCGTGACGCCCGCGCCCGGCACCACGTTGGTGACGCCGACGGTCACAGATGTGCGCGACACGCCATCGGCCATGAACGACGCGCTCTGCTCGTCGGTCACGAGGATCGGTGTGACCGTGCCGGAGCGTTCGAGCGCGTCGTACAGCTCGATGTTGTGCGTGCCGGGGATGCCGAACGTGAAGCGCGCGCCGGCGTCCTCGAGCGCCCGGACGACGATCTCGGAGCCGCGGAGTTTCATGGGCACAGCCGTAGGGCGCGACTTCAGTCGCGCCGGACGCGGCCGGACTGAAGTCCGGCCCTACGTACGATGGTTACAGCGAACTCAATCGTTCCCGCACGCGCTCGGCGACGCGGTCCGCCAGCGCCATGATCGTCACGTACGGGTTGATCTCGGCGCAGCGTGGGAACAGGCTCGCGTCGGCCACAAACAGCCACGGCACGCCGTGCACCTCGCCCCAGGCGTTCGTCACCGAATCAGCGACGGACGCCCCCATCCGGCAGCCGCCCATCAGGTGCGCGCTCGCGATCGACACCTTGCCGGGCTTGAGGTCGTCCAGCGCGATCAGCTCGTCAATCCTTCCTGCGTCGGCGGCCTCGATGAAGAACGTCCGGCCGGCCGGCGCGTGCACGCGTTCGGCGCCCGCCGCGAAGAAGATCCGCGTGCTGGCGCGCATCGACGCCACGAGCGAGCGCCGAACCTCGTCCGTCAATCGGTAGCGCACGACCGGCTCGCCGTTGCGATCGATCGTGACGCGATTGTCGGCGATCGCCGGGTCGAGCGCCAACACAAGGATCATCTGCAGCCGGTCCATCGCCGACATGAGCCGGCTGTGCTCAGCGCCGAACCCCGCGAGGTTCTTGGCCGTCACGAACGGGAAGTACATGCACGTTTCGAGCAGGAAGCCGTCCGACTCGGCGAACTGATCGCAGTAATAGCTCTTCGGATGACCCCACAGGTTCGTGATCGGCCGCGCGTGCTGGCCGACGAGGATGAGCGCCGGATGCATGGTGAAGTACCGGCCGAGCGCCGGTAGGGGCACGGGCAGCTTCGACCTGAGCAGCAGCGCGGGCGAATTGACCGCGCCTGCCGCCACGACAATCGCTTTCGCGCGTACCCGGTAGTCGCCGGGCTCCCACGCCGATGGATGGCCGAACCCGGGATCGCGAACCGTCGCGTACAGGACGCGGTCGTCGATCCGATCCACGCGGCAATTGGTCCCCATCGTCACGCCGTTGCGCTCGGCCTCGGGCAGTTGCACCCGGTGCGTGCCCTGCTTCGCCGCGTTCGGACACCCGAGATTGCACAGGCCGGACCCCTGACAACCCTTCACGTTCACCGGGAACTGTTCGACGCAATACCCCAGTCTTCTGCACGCGTCGTGGAACAGCCGGTTGTTGTCATTGATGAATTCGGGCTCGAGCAGGTGCACGTTGTTCTCGGCAAGGTACTTCCGCGAGCGCCGCTCGACGTCGGCGTGCTCGAGCCCCGGCACGTTCCAGCGCCGGACGGTGTGCTCGGAGATGACGAGCGACGTGCCGGTGTAGACGACCGTGGATCCACCATAGGCCCGCCCGAACGCCAGCGTCATCGTCCTGTCCTCGGTCAGGACGCCGCCCAGGTCGAAGTAGAGGCGGCTCGCCATCTCGTACTCGCGCCCGGTGAACTCCTCCTCCTTGAACTTCGGTCCCCACTCGACGACCGCGATCCGCACGCCGTCCCGGCAAAGCGGCGACAGCTCCTTCGCGACGGCGCCGCCGCCCGCACCGGATCCGACGATGACGATGTCGAAGTCCTTATCGACCATGGAGGAGTCGATTGCCAACACGAGACGGACGATAGCCGATCGTCTCGCCGGCCTCGGGGCGTCCGTAGTAGCCGAGGAAGACGAGCGTCTTGAGTCCCCAGAAGCCTTTTCGCAGCAGCTCGACGGGTGAGTCCTGGAACCAGCGGAGCGCGGCGTCCTGCTCCGCCGGCGCGAGCCGGTCGAGCGGCCGGCCGTATCGCAGCGCGGGCAGCCAGCGGACGACGCGCAGGAAGAGCGCCAGCTCGCCGAGCATCTTCGGCGGCCGCGTGGACAGCATGTCGTTGACGAGGGCGATCAGGCGATCGCGCGCGGACCGGTCGAGCGACGCGCTCTCTGGAACGATGCGCGCGGCGAGCGCGAAAAAGAACTCACGGCGGTGGCCGGTCAGGAACAGCACGGCGGACATTCTATACGCACGTAGCGCGCGACTTCAGTCGCGCCCGGTCGGCCCAGGCCCGGGCCGAGCCCTTCGACGTCGCTCAGGGCAACCAAGCTCGGCCCCTACGATCCATACGCACGTAGCGCGCGACTTCAGTCGCGCCCGTTCGGCCCGAGCCCGGGCCGAGCCCTTCGACGTCGCTCAGGGCAGGCAAGCTCGGCCCCTACGCCCGCATGGCGTGCCAGGCGATCGGCAGGAGTTTCCGCCAGGACGGCTGCGCCTCGAACTCGGTCATGCGCCGCGCGACGATGTGCGCGGATCGGTGGGTCACGAACCAAATTGGCCGCGGACACTGCGTGAACGGGCCACGAATCACGCTCTTCACCGGCCGGTCGAGCATCAGCGGGTTGTGCACCATCCCGATCCCGCTCCCCACATCCTGCAGCGTGTGGCCCGGCGCCGCGCCCCACGGCGTCACGCTGAAGACGAACCCGATCGCACACCAGTGGTTGACCGAGACCGTGCCGTAGCGCAGGGTCTCGATGGCGCGCTCGAAGCGATCGCCGAGCCGCGCCTGCGTCTTCGGATGCGCGATGAGGGTGCAACTCAGCGTGCCCCAGAGGCGGTCGTTGCAGAACCGCACCGCCTCGTCCAGGAACTGTCCCTCGTCGCCGGCCGCGAGCGCCGTCTCCGCGATGATCGGGCACCACGCTTCCTCACAAAAGACGATGTCGCCGGCGCGCGCCGAATCGACGTCGAAGATGGAGGTCCAGGGAATCACGCCCTCGGACGGCTCAGCGAGCCGCTTCGCCTCGGGGTGTGCCCGAAGGAACGCCGCGAACTTGTCGGCGCTGCCAGGGTAGTACGCCGTGCGCGGGGGCAGCGACGCGAGGATCTCCTCGATGCGGCGCAGGAACGCCTGGCGCTGCGGCCACGCCTTCCACGTCATCAGCGTCTTCGCCGCGTTGCAGTTGCACGACGCGTTGATCGCGATCATCGTCGCGACATTCTGTGCCTGGTAGTCCAGCTCGCGATCCGACCACGCGCCCGGCAAGACGATGACCGGCGTGACGCAGCCCAGCTCGCTCGTCACGCGCTTCTGCACCTGTGGCGTGCCCGCGCGCTTGTGGCGCGCCCGATCGTTGGGTGTATCGCCCCACACGATGGCGTCGTGCGTGGCGACCGAGCCGGTGACGTGGATCTCGTCGACATCCGGATGGTGCACGAGGTACGCGCCTTCGGCGGGCCCACCATAGACGAAGCGCATGTAGCCTTCGTCGACAAAGGGCGCGAAGCCGCGCTCGATGAAAGGCCCGAGGTAGTCGTTCACCGGGTGCATCTTGACGATGCAGACCTGGTTCTCGACGAAGAGCTTGTGCAGGACGTCGGTGGGACCGATGGCGGCGACGTTGCCGGCCGCGAGCACGAGCGCGACCTTGCCTGCCTGGGCCGGCTGACCGCCTCCGCCAAGGCTACGGCGGTCCGCCGAAGCTTCATGCG
>CAYHSN010000189.1:0-6626 GCA_964359235.1 uncultured Vicinamibacterales bacterium
TTCGAGGACGAGGATCGGCGTGGACCCAGGCCGCCGATGGAGATCGTCGGCGTCGTGCCCGGCCTGCGGCATACCATGTTCGATCGATCGCCGATCCCGCATGTGTACCTCCCGTTCGGACGGAACTACCGCGCCGGCATGACGGTGCACGTGAAGCTCGCCGGCGGCGGCCGGCCCGCCGAGGTGGCGGCGCTCCGCGCCGTTCGCGAGGAGCTGCGTGCCATCGACGAACGTCTGCCCGTCCTGATGCTCAAGACGCTCGAGGAGTTCCGCGAGTCGACCATCTACCTCTGGATGGCGCGCGCCGGCGCCAAGTTCTTCACGACGTTCGGCGCGCTGGCGCTGTTTCTCGCGGCGGTCGGGCTCTACGGGGTGAAGGCGTATCTCGTCTCGCTCAGAACGCGCGAGATCGGCATCCGTCTGGCGATCGGCGCCTCGCCGCGCGACGTGCTGTGGATGGTGATGCGCGAGGGGCTGACGCTCACGCTCGGCGGCCTCGCGATCGGCCTCGCGCTGGCGCTTCTCATCGCGAAGGTGGTGGGGAGCTACCTCTATCAGGCCAGCCCGTACGACCCGGTCGTGTTCTCGGTCGCGCCGATGGTGCTGGCCGCGGCGTCGATGCTCGCGAGCTACCTGCCCGCGCGACGCGCGATGCGCGTCGAACCCATCATCGCGCTGCGCACGGAGTAGCGCAGGCCTTTCCTGGCCCGAGCCCAGTCGAGGGCAGGCCTGCTTCCGCCACGCAGCCCTGAAAGGCCTGCGCTACGCGAGCAGCTTCCTGATCGCCTCCGCCGTCGGCACGCGCCCGGCGACTTTCAATTCGCCATCCACCACGAGCGCCGGCGTCATCATGACGCCGAACTCGGCGATCTCGGCGAGATCGGTGACCTTCCGCAGCTCGTACTCGAGGCCGAGCGCATTCGCGGCTTCCTCCGTGTGACGCGCGAGCATCTCGCACTTCGCGCAGCCCGTGCCCAAGATGTGGAACTTCTTCACGACACACCTCGCTGGCTAGGCAAACCACCAGCCATACAACACACCTGTGGTCGTCGCCATGACCACCACGAGCATGACGTACGCCACCGTCTTGCGCGTGCCGAGAATGCCGCGCAGCACGAGCATGCTCGGCAGCGACAGCGCCGGCCCCGCGAGCAGGAGCGCGAGCGCCGGCCCTTTCCCCATCCCCGCGCCGATGAGACCCTGGAGGATGGGCACCTCGGTCAACGTCGCGAAATACATGAACGCGCCGACGATGGCGGCGAAGAGGTTGGCGCCGATGGAGTTGCCGCCGACCAGGCCGTTCACCCACGCGGAGGGGAGGAGTCCTTCCTCGCCGGGCCGCCCGAGCAGGACGCCGGCGATCAGGACGCCGGCAATCAGGAGCGGCAGGATCTGCTTCGCGAAACCCCACGTCGCGGCGAACCACTCCTCCGCGTCGCCGCCGGCCGTGCTCGTCACGACGGACAGCCCAACGACGGCGGCGGCGAAGCTCACGAGCGGCGACTCGGGCAGCAGAAGCGCGACGATGGCGGTTGGCAGCGCGACGAGCGCGACACGCCTCCACGACAGGCCGAACCACGCCACGAGCGCGACGGCCAGGCCGCCGGCCCAGGCCGCCGTCACGATCCAGCGCGTGTCGTAGACGAGTTGCCAGGACCCGCCGGCGATCTGCGGCCGCGCCCAGTTGGCAAACACGAGGATGCCGACCATCGACGCGAAATACACCGTCTCCTGCGCGAGCGGACGCGCGCCGGGCGGCGGAGGCATGGCGGCAGCCTTCACCGTGCGTGTCTGCTCCTCCTCTCGAAACAGCGCGTGCATCACCAGGCCGATGACGATCGAGAACGCGATGGCCCCGACGGCGCGCGCGATGCCCATCTCGATGCCGAGCACGCGCGTCGTGAGGACGATGGCGAGGACGTTGATCGCGGGGCCCGAGTAGAGGAACGCCGTCGCGGGGCCGAGCCCCGCGCCCATTCGGTAGATGCCGGCGAAGAGCGGGAGCACCGTGCACGAGCAGACCGCGAGCACCGTGCCCGAGACCGCCGCGACACCGTAGGCGAGGGCCTTGTTGGCGGTCGCGCCGAGGTACTTCATGACCGACGCCTGGCTGACGAAGACCGAGATCGCGCCGGCGATGAAGAAGGCGGGCACGAGGCAGAGGAGCACGTGCTCGCGCGCGTACCACTTGAGGAGATGGAATCCCTCGAGGATGGCGCGGTCGACGCGCGGCACACCGATGGGCAGGTAGGACGCGGCGAGGAAGACGGCCAGCATTCCCGCCAGCCATTTCCATTCGAGTTTCCAGTTCATCGCTGAAGACCAGAGGCCGGAGGCCCGAGGCCAGGAATCAGGGGTCAGGGGTCAAGACGGAGCTCGCCGGTGTGTCGAGCGCCGGCAGGCCGTTGAACCAGTGTTTCGTCCCCACGCACACGCGGCAGACCGACAGCATGACGGGCACCTCGACCAGCACACCAACCACGGTGGCCAGCGCGGCGCCGGAGCCGGGGCCGTAGAGCGCGATCGCCGTGGCCACGGCCAGCTCGAAGAAGTTCGACGCGCCGATGAGCGCGCCGGGCGCCGCGACCGCGTACTCGACACGAAACAGCCGCATCAGCCCGTACGTCAGCGAGGCGTTGAAGTAGACCTGAATGAAGATCGGGACCGCGATGAGCGCCACGTGGAACGCGCGGGTCGTGATGTTCTCGGCCTGGAACGCGAAGATGAGCACGAGCGTCGCGAGGAGCGCCAGCACCGTCACCGGATGAAACACCGGCAGGAACTGATTCGTGAACCATTCCGCCCCTCGCCGCCGGATCAGCCAGACGCGGCTGGCCGATCCGAGCGCCAGGGGAATCACGACGAAGATCCCCACGGAGTACAGCAGCACGTCGAACGGGACGTGCAGCCCCGACGCGCCGGAGACGAGAAGCGTCACGATCGGCGCGAACGCCAGCAGCATCACCATGTCGTTCACCGACACCTGCACCAGGGTGTAGGCGGGATCGCCGTCCGAGAGGTACGACCACACGAAGACCATCGCCGTGCACGGCGCCGCCGCGAGAATGATGACTCCCGCGGTGTACTGTCCGGCGAGCTCGGGTCCGATAAAGGGCAGGAAGAGGTGCCGGAAGAACAGCCACCCCAGCAACGCCATCGAGAACGGCTTCACGAGCCAGTTGACGACGAGCGTGATGACGAGGCCGCGCGGCCGCTGCCCGGCCCGGACGATGCTCGAGAAGTCGATCTTGAGCATCATCGGGTAGATCATCAGCCAGATGAGCACGGCGATCGGGATGTTGATGTGGCTGCTGTCGCCGAACTCCAGCGCGCGCAACGCGCCGACGAGCGCCGGAAGCGCCCGGCCGATGAGCACACCGACGACCATGCTCAATCCGACCCAGAGCGTCAGGTAGCGTTCGAAGACGTTGAGACGTTTGGCCTGATTCATCATGGCTCGGGTGAGGGGGCCCTGACACCGGCCTTTCGAAGATCGAGCTTCGCGCGGCAGAGCACGTCGAGCGGCACGGCCGAGACACCGCGCACGAGCCGGGCGTCTCGGACAGCAACCGGATCGTCGCGCAGCAGATCGAGCGCCTGCTCCAGCCAGCGGCCGAACGGGCCTTCGTCCCGGAGCCGGTACTCGACCCACTTGCCGCGCTTCTCCTCGGTCACGAGGCCGGCGCGTTTGAGCTCGAGCAGATGACCGGAGACGGTGGAGGACGCCTGCTCGATGACCGCCGTCATCTGGCACACGCACAGCGGTCCGTGGCGGAGCATCGCCAGCAGCCGGAGTCGGGTGGGGTGGCCCAAGGCCTTGCCGGCCTGGGCGGTGAGGGCGAGCGGGGCGTGTCGGGCCTCCTTGATTTGCTTCGTCATTTCGTCACTTGCCGAACTGTAGTTCCAATGTGCCCCGCCGGTCAAGTCCCGCCTTGCTATGCTGGAACCCACCATGGTCGTGCGCGGAGTCCTCGACGGCGCGCCCTTCAGCCTCATCCTGCGCGACCAGGCGCTCACCGTGAGCCTCGGCGAGCGATGGGTCGTGGCCTGCGATCGCGCCGGCCGCCTCTACAGCTTCTGGAAGGACGGCCACACGTACAAGCGCGGCCTCAACGGACGCGTGCTGCACAAGTGGCACGACGAGACAGGACGGCGCTGGGACTGGCCGGACGAGAGCGCCACCGGCGCGCTCGTGAACGAGGCCGCCGCCCTCTTCGATCGCCTGTACGACGCCGTGAAGTTCGGCGACGGCCGCTGGACGCCCAAGCCCACGCCGATGGAGCGTGTCGTTTTGCTCGCCGCGCTCGAGCTGGGCGCCCGGTTCACGGCCGCCGCGGCGCGCGCCGATGCCCAGCGGTTCGCCGAGGTCTATTCCCCCATCGGCATCCTGCCGCCCGATCAGTACCTCGCGCTCGTCGTCCAGGGCACCGCCGGCTGCTCGTTCGACTCGTGCACGTTCTGCGATCTCTATCACGAGCGCTATCGCGTGAAGACCGCGCTCGAGTTCGAGCGGCACGTCGAGGACGTCCGCGCGTATCTCGGACCGTCCGTGAGCCTGCGCGGACGTTCGATCTTCTTCGGCGCGGCCAATGCCCTGGCGGTTCCGCAGCCGCGGCTCATCGAGATGTTCGATATTCTGGCGCGGGAACTCGACACGACGACGCGTGGCATCGGCGCCTTCGTCGACGCGTTCACGGGCACGCACAAGACGACGGGCGATTATCAGGCGCTCGCGAGGCGCGGGCTGCGGCGCGTCTACGTCGGTCTCGAGTCGGGGCACGACCCGCTGCTCGAGTTCGTGCGCAAGCCCGGCACGAGCGCGGAGGCGATCGAGACGGTCCGGGCCGTGAAGGCCGCCGGCGTACGGGTCGGTCTCATCCTGATGATCGGCCTCGGCGGCGATCGCTTCGCCGAAGGCCACGTCGCCGACACGATCGCGACGATCAACGCCATGGATCTTGGCGCGGGCGATCTCATCTACTGCAGCGATCTCGTCGAGATCCCCGACACGGCCTACCCCGCCCTGGCCGCCAGCGAGGGCATCCGCGCCCTGACCGGCGAGGAGCGGCGTGCGCAGCGCCAGGCGATTCGCGGCGGCTTCCGGTTCAGCGGCCCGCCACCGAAGATCTCGACCTACAGCGTCAGGGAATTCGTGTACTGAATCAGGCTCCAAGCTCCAGACTTCGGGGCGGCAACCGCGGCGTTGGCCGGCGCCAGGCGTGAAGGGCAGCGTCAGCGCTGCCTGGCAAAGGCCAATGCCGCGGTTGACGCCGCCCTCTGCTAAGATCCCCGCGTTCCTGCTTCTCTAAAGGAGGTCTGTCATGCGGTGCGTGCCCCTGTGCATCCTTGTCTGTCTCGCGTCCCTGGTGCTGCCCCGCGCGGTCTTCGCGCAGGAAACCCCCACCGAGCGCCAGGCCGCGCGCGAGGTCCTGCAGAAGCTCGACTCGCTCGAGCGATCGCTCGACGTGCCGGCGCTCGTCGCGCGCCTGACCGGCGCCAACGCCGAGCGCGACAAGGTCGTGGCGCGGGCGCGGGAGCTGATGCAGAAGGAGCTGCTTCCCCTGAGCGACGACATCACGCGCAACCCGGAGATCGGCTTCGTGGAGCGGCGGTCGATCGCGAAGCTCATCGACTATCTGAAAACGCACGACTTCGCGATCGAGGCGCCCGTGGCAGGCCTCGAGACCGCGTTTGTCGCGCGCTTCAGGACGGGCAGCAGCGGACCCAACCTCGGCGTCATCGTGGAGTACGACGCGTTGCGCGGCACCGAGCGGCCGTTCCACGGCGACCAGCACAGCGCGCAGGGGCCCGTGGGCCTCGCGGCCGCGGTCGCGATGGCGGAGTACCTCGCCCGCACCAAGACGCCGGGCAACGTCGTGGTCTTCGGATGCCCGGGCGAGGAGATGATGCCGCCCAACGCGAAGACCCAGATGCACGAGGCCGGCGTCTTTGGCGGCATGGACGTCATCGTCCGCAGCCACGCCAGCGGCGCGACGAGCCGGCCCGCGCCCGGCTTCGGCACCTGCTGCATGAACATCGACGGCGTGAAGTACATCTTCGGCGGCGCGCCCGCCCACCAGCTCCAGTCGTGGAACGGGCGCAACGCGCTCGAGGCCGTCATCCACCTCTTCAACAACATCGACAGCGTACGGAGCAGCATGCGCCCCGAGGCGCGGATCCAGGGCGTCATCACCGAAGGCGGCGCCGCGCCCAACGTCGTTCCCGACCGGACGGCGGCGGACTTCTACATCCGCTATCCGGATGAGGTGTACCTGCGGCAGGTGCGCCAGTTCGTGGACAACGCCGCGCGCGCGGCCGCGCTCTCGACCGGCACGAAGGTGAAGATCGATCACTACGGCACGGCGCGCGACGGCATCTCGGTCGCGACGCTCGCGGAAGTCGGGTTCGCCTACATGAAGATGTACGGTGCGACGAACGTGCTGCCTGAACCCGGCAAGCCGCAGGGGTACGAGGAGACCGGGAGCGTCTCGAGCGCGATTCCCGGCATCGGGTTCAGCGCGCACTCGTCGAACGCGCCGGGCCACACCTACGAGATGGAGGCCGACGCGCTCGGCGAGGTCGGGCACAAGGGCTTCACGATCGACGCGCAGGCGATGACGGCGCTG
>CAYHSN010000190.1:0-1069 GCA_964359235.1 uncultured Vicinamibacterales bacterium
CGCACGCGGTCGCCGGGCTGGAGCTTCGTCGATCCGCTCGTGACGCGGACGGTTGCGTGCTCCTCCGACAGGCGCTCGACGAGGAGCGTGTCGTCCGGAGTGTCCGCCTCGAGATCCGGGAAGACCGCGCCGTAGCCGGCGGGCTTGCCGAATCCGCGCGCCGCGTCCGAGCTGAGCGTCTTGCTGCCGCAATCGAGGATGAGGCGATCCGCGACGGGCTGGCTCACGACGGTCGCCATGACGCTGAGCGCGCAGTCGGCCAGCGCGGCGGCGCCGAGCGCGACCTGCGAGCGATCGAAATACACATAGTTGCCAGGCCGCATCTCGGTCAGCCCCGGTTGGTCCAGGCTGAAGCGCGCGGTCGGTGTCGCGCCGACGCTGATCTCGTCGATCGCGATGCCCGCCTCGCGCGCCGCCGCGGCGAGGCGGGCGTGGATGGCGCACTCGGTCCGCGCGATCTGGCGCAGCTCTTCCACTGACGTGGCGTGATACCCGTGGCCGGCGTGGCTGAGCAGGCCCCGCAGACGAAGTCCGGGAAGCGCGGCAACCTCGCGCACGAACGCGAGCGCGCCGGGCGCACCGGGGTCGATGCCGCACCGGTGGAAGCCAACGTCCACCTTGATCAGGACGTCCAGCGTCCGGCCCGCGCGGCGCATCGCGTCGGACCATCCCCGCGCGACCGCCGGATGGTCCACGATGATCGAGATGGCTGCGCGATCCATGAGGGCCAGCACGCGGTCCGCGTTCGATGGATTCACCGGATAGGGCAGACGGATGTCGCCGACGCCCGCGGCCGCGAACACTTCCGCTTCACCGAGCTTCGCGCAGCAGATACCCACCGCGCCGCGCTCGATCTGCATGCGCGCGACGATGGGGCTCTTGTGCGTTTTCGCGTGAGGACGCAGGCGCCGGCCGCGCGCCTCAGCGGCCGCCTGCATGCGGGCGATGTTGGACTCGAGGCGGCTACGCTCGATCAGGACCTGTGGAGTTCGCAGTTCGGTGAGACGCACGCAGGGGAGTGTAGCACCCCACAGGGGAATCTAAGAATTGGAGGATCTGAGGATTGGAG
>CAYHSN010000190.1:1169-6621 GCA_964359235.1 uncultured Vicinamibacterales bacterium
GGGAGTGTAGCACCCCACAGGGGAATCTAAGAATTGGAGGATCTGAGGATTGGAGAATGTGAGGATTGGAAGAGAATCTCACATCCTCAAATCCTCACATCCTCAAACCCTCAAATCAGAAGACGATGGCCGTCGTATACCCCGCGCCGTTGTTGTTCCACGGCGCGAAGGGATTGGGCGCCGTGCCGCAGAGGCCGACGCTGTAGGTGCCGGCCGGAAGCCCGGAGATGATCGCACTGAGGCTGAACGACACGCGACGGTTCTGGCCGACCTGCAGACCGCCCATGCCCGCGCCCGCCATCTGCAGCGCGCCGCTGTTCTGATGGCAGATCCACAACGTCAACGCCGCGCCGCCGTTCACCGACGTCGATCCGAGCGCGCGTGACGCGTTCACGAGGATGCGCTGGCCTGCCTTCGTCAGCGTCACGCTCACGGCCGGCGCGAGAAACATGAGTGTGACGTTCGGCGCCGGACCATCACCGCTCGCGGATCCGCCGTCAACGATTCCGGCCGGCCCCAGCGGACCTTCGGGTCCCTGCGGTCCCATCGGTCCCATGAATCCCATCGGTCCCATCGGTCCGGCCGGCCCCGCTGAACCTTCGGGCCCCTGCGATCCCTGCGGACCGATCGCGCCCTGCGGTCCGTCCGCGCCTGCCGGTCCCGCGGGTCCTTGCGGACCTTGCGGTCCAATCGATCCTGCCGGTCCCTGCGGACCTTGCAGGCCAACTGTCCCCTGCGGCCCCGCGGGCCCCAAGGCCCCTGCAGGCCCCTGTTCGCCCGCGGCGCCGGGCGGACCTTCGGGTCCGGGCGGGCCTTCGAGTCCGGCTGGCCCCGGCGGTCCTTGCGCGCCGACCGTGACGACGAAGGACGCGGTGTGAACAAAGCTCGGACCGGTGTGCATGCTGACGACGTACGTGCCCGGGAGCATGCCCGCCGGCAGCTCCGCGACGACCAAGGTTGGGTCCGACGCGTAGACGGTGACGGGATGGTAGTCGAGCGCGACGGCAGGATTCGTTCCGAAATGAACGCCCTCGATCGTGATCGTGCCCGCCGTGCTGTCGACCTTGACGTTGCGGATGACGGGAAACTTCACCGCCTTCAGCGCTTGCGTCGCGGGCTGATCCGCCGCCTGAACCGTCACGGCGAGAAGCAACCACGTGACGACCGACACAAGGAGTACGCGCATGGGATCCTCCGGCAGGGTGCCTGAGAGCAAAGGTCCGGCCGGATTCCTGCGGCGCGCCCGGCGCGCCGGAAGGTATCGCGCGCGTTGGAGTTGCGGGAGGATCTCTGGGTTGGGAGGCGGGCGCCGGACCAGGCTCGATCACATCTCTGGCGCGTCGCCCACAGAATTGAGGGCCGCAGGCAGGTAGAATCTGGTGGCAGGCGTGTGGTCATGGCTGCTAAAGGGGGTCCACGATGATGAGCCACGAAGGCACGAAGACGGAGCCACGAAGGCACGAAGGCACGAAGACGGAGCCACGAAGGCACGAAGGCACGAAGACGCAGCTGCGAAGGCACGAAAACGGAGCTACGACGGCGCGAAGGCACGAGAACGGGGCCACGAAGGCACGAAGACAGGAAGATCAGAAGCTCAGCCGAGCCTTCCTTCGTGCCTTCGTGTCTTCGTGGCCTCTTCGTATGTTCACGGCGGGTTGCCTTGCAATGGGCGTGGGGCTCTGCAGCGTGCCCGGCCACGCGCAATTGCAGTCTTCCATCCTCATCGTCAACGGCGCCGTGATCGACGGCACCGGCACGCCGGCGCGGCGCGCCGCGGTGCGCGTCGAGGGCGACACGATCGCGCAGATCGCGGACCGGCTCGACCCGAGGCCCGGCGAGCGCGTCATCGACGCCTCCGGCCTCGTCGTCTCGCCGGGCTTCATCGACATGCACAGCCACGCGGGCCGCGCGCTCGAGCGCCAGCCCGGCGCGGAGAGCCAGGTCCGGCAGGGCATCACGACGACCATCGTCGGGCAGGACGGATCGAGCGATCTGCCGATCGCGGACTTCTTCGAGTCGATCGCGCAGTGGAAGCCGGCCATCAACGTGGCGACGTCGGTCGGCGCGGGCACGGTGCGGAGCGTCGTGCTCGGCGGCGACTTCAAGCGGGCGGCGACGCCGGCCGAGATCGAGGTGATGCAGGCGCTCGTCGATCGCGCGATGCAAGACGGCGCGATCGGCCTCTCGAGCGGCCTGGAGTACGACCCCGGGTTCTATGCCGCGCCCGGTGAAATGGCCGCGCTCGCGTCGGTCGTGGCGCGCTACGGCGGGTTTTATTCGAGCCACGTGCGCGACGAGGAGCACGAAGCGTTCAACGCGTGGCGCGAGGCGATCGACGTCGGCCGCAAGGCCGGCGTGCGCGTCGAGATCTCGCACATCAAGGTGGCCATCAAGCCGGTGTGGGGGAAGGCGGCCGAAGGGCTGACGATCCTGGAGGACGCGCGCCGCGAGGGCGTGCGCGTGATGGCCGACTGGTATCCGTACACCTACTGGCAGTCGTCCATCTACGTCCTGATTCCCGATCGCGACTTCGAGAACCGCGAGAAGTGGCGCGCCGGCCTCGACGAGATCGGCGGCGCGGCCAACGTGCTCGTCACGAGCTACCGGCCGGACCCGTCCTGGAACGGGCGCACGCTCGACGAGATCGCGCGGGCGCAGGGGACAGATCCCGTGACGCTGGTGATCGACATGATCCGCGCGGCGGGGCCGAACATCGGGATCATCGGAACGTCGATGGACGAGCGCGACCTGGCGACGTTCGTCAGGCACCCGCTCGTGCTCATCTGCTCGGACGGCGAGATCGCCGGACGCCACCCGCGCGGCTTCGGCACGTTCCCGCGCGTGCTCGCGCGCTACGTCCGCGAGCAGAAGCTTCTGACGATCGAGGACGCCATCGCGAAGATGACCGGACGCTCGGCGGCGCAGGCCGGCTTCACCGATCGCGGCACGCTCGCGCCCGGCAGGAAGGCCGACCTCGTCATCTTCGATCCGGCGACGATCGAGGATCGCGCGACGAAGCAGAGCCCCGCCGACATGTCGGTCGGCGTGGAGTACGTTCTCGTCAATGGGGAGATTGTGCTGGATCGAGGGAAGATGACAGGGGCCAGGCCCGGTCGCGGACTGCGACGCGGGCAATGACCGCGGAATGACCACGGAACGACCACGGAATGACCACGGAAACCGAAGGCTCCTGGCTTCAGACTCCAGGCTCTGGGCGTGTCACACTGTCACGCTGCATTGCCCAAAGCCCAAGGCCGAGAACGGACATGAGCACTTCACACGACGCAAGCATCGGCCGCATCGGCTGGATCGACCTGACCGTCCCTGACGCGGAGCGCGTCAAAACGTCCTCACCGGCCCCAAAGGCTTCGGCGGCCAGGGCCGATACTGTGTGATCGAGGACCCCGCCGGCGCGGTGGCGGCGCTCTATCAGGAGACAGGAGACAGGAGGTAGGAGGTAGGAGGTAGGAACGAGGAATGAGGAACGAGGAACGAGGAACGATAGAAACGTAGGGGCCGACCTTGTGTCGGCCCGAGCGCGAACGCCAGCCCCAGGAACCCGTCCCGAATGTCTCATCTATCAATCGCCGTACCCGACTGGCTGACCGCGAAGGTCGCGGGCGTGACGACGCTTGCCGACACCGACGAGCGCATGCGGTTCGCCGTCGATCTGTCGCGCGAGAACGTCGAGCGTGGCACGGGCGGACCCTTTGGCGCCGCGATCTTCGAGGTGGAGCACGGCGCGCTCGTCGCGGCTGGCGTCAACCTCGTCGAGCACGGCGCCAACTCGGTCCTCCACGCCGAGATCG
Source organism: uncultured Vicinamibacterales bacterium (assembly GCA_964359235.1). Classification (GTDB taxonomy): domain Bacteria; phylum Acidobacteriota; class Vicinamibacteria; order Vicinamibacterales; family JAHECP01; genus CAYHSN01. Next base: position 4,979 of record CAYHSN010000190.1, read on the forward strand.
TCGCCATCATGCTCGCCCAGCGGGCGGTGGGAAGCTACACGCTCGCGCAGGCGGGCCTCCCGAAGTACGAGCTGGTGACCTCCAGCACGCCCTGCGCCATGTGCCTCGGCGCCATCCTCTGGAGCGGCGTCTCGCGCGTCGTCTGCGGCGCGCGCACGGAGGACGTGCAGGCGATCGGGTTCGATGAGGGCCCGGTGTTCAGCGAGTCGTTCGACCACCTGCGGAAGCGGGGGATCGAGGTCGTCAGGGACGTGCTGCGAAGCGAGGCGCGCGCGGTGCTCGACGAGTACGCGCGCAAGGGCGGGACGATCTACAACAGATAGCTGCACGGTGACGTCCTCAGGCGCGTCCTGCGCGGGCGCGTAGATCTCCAGATACCCCGTCACGGTGGACGAGGTCTCGAGCGGTGTCATCGCGGGTCTGAACGCGCCGTTCTCGGCGCGGCCCAGCACGAGGTCGCTCAGCGTGAGCGGTCCGGCCGGCGTGAGGCGCGCGTCGAACCTGAGATCGACCGTCCCGCGGCGTCCCGTGCCATCGATCGCCGCGTACTTCAGCCGGTAGGCGCCGGGCTCGACGATCGCCGCGCCGACGCGCGCCGGCGGCGTCAGGCTGTCGGGCGGCGTCACGGTCGCGCGATCCATCGAGTCGGCGGCGATCCGGCCTTCCAGCTCGCTCCGCGCCCTCAGCTCGACGCCGCCGCGCGAGGTCGTCACCGCGAAGACGCCAGCGTGCTGCTTGAAGATCAGGGCGAGCGTCTTCCGATCCCCGGCCAGAAACCGCAGCGTGTCGTCATCGAGCGCAAAGAGCCCGTAGTACAAGAGCGACGCCTGACGATCCTCGAGGATCGCGAACGCGATCTCGGTGTCGCGCACGCGCCGGTCGAGCACGACGTCCGACCAGATGGCCGGCGTGAGCGGCAGCGGAATCGTCTCGTCAGCCGGCTGACTCGAACGCTTCGTCTCGCGCAGTGTCTTCAGGTAGCTGGCGAGCTGGCGGCGCTTCAGATCGGTCTCGGGGCTCTCGCCGGGCGGGTTCTCGTGCAGCAGGTGGATCGCGTCGAGCAGGATGAAGGCGCGGTCGAACGCGCGCGGGATGCCGAGCGCGTCCGACAAGGCGGCCGTTCCGCCGGGGAGCGGGACGGACGCGCGCACCGCGGCGGCGGTATCCGGAGCCGCGCTGGCCGGCGGCGGAGCGGCAACGCAGACCATCGCCGCCAGCGCAATTACACAAGCCTTGGGCATGAACGTTCGGAAAATCGCAGGTCTCGGCAATTCTACTTCGCGAGGGCGGCGGCCGCGCGGTCGAGCGCGGCCGCGAGGCGTCGGGCCTGCCCGGCGACCTGGGCCGAATCGCCTGATTCGATCGCAGCCGCCACGCCGGGCAGCAGTTCTGGCGCGTAGGTGAACTTCGGCGCGTAGATCTGATGGCGGTACCACGGACGGCCGGGGATGCCGGACGGATCGAGGAACGCGCGCTCGGCGGCCATGAGCCGACGGTTGATCGCATCCAGGCGGGCGGCGTCGCCGGCGGCGAGGGCGGCGGCGGTCTCTGCGCGCTCGCGTGCCGCCGCGCCGGCGAATCGTTCGGCGGCCTCGCGTGCGGGCGTCAGTTCGGGTGAGTGGGCCGGCTGAAGCCGGCCCCCA
>CAYHSN010000191.1:0-3872 GCA_964359235.1 uncultured Vicinamibacterales bacterium
GTGGCCCTTCCGTGGCCCTTCCGTGGCCCTTCCGTGGTCCTTCCGTGGTCCTTCCTACGCCACTTCTCTCCTCGCCGACATCACGCGCGGCCGGAGATCGAGCCCGCGGAAGAGCCGCGCGCGATCGGGCACGCCCGTCCAGCGGCTCACGGACCGTCCCCCCTCGAGCGCGATCGTCACGCCGCCGGGGCTGCGCGCGATCGGCTGCGCGCCGACGAGCACGCACGCCGTGCGGCCGCCCTCGACGACCCGCGCGAGACGCAACCACGTGGTGAACGGCACGCCGCGAAGAGACGCCGCCGCGACGTCCGCCAGATCGAGCGCCACCACGCCGAACCCGCCCGCCTGCAGCACGAGATTGAACGCCTTCAGCGCGCGATCGACCTGGCGCTCGATCGTCGATTGCGTGCTGTCGGCCGACGACACCGGCCCGCCCCGTACCCACAACAGCCGGGCGAGCGCCACGCCGGCGGCCGCGGCCGACTCAGGATCGAAGGTGTCGCGCGTGTCGATGAGCGCGACCAGCTCGCCGCGGCGCGTCGCCGACGCGAGCACGCCGCAGAGCAGGCTGCTGCGGCCGGACGAAGGCGGACCGGCCAGCGACGACAACTCGCCGCGCGGCAGTCCGCCGCCGAGCCGCGCGTCGAGATCAGCCAGGCCCGTCGGGACGACGGCCTCAAGGCGCGAGGCCGGATCGACGAGCGGTCGGGCGGAGGTCAGGGTGACGTCCAGCTTCCGGGTGCGAAGCAACGCCTCGAGATCGGCACGTGCGAGCTGGCCCATGGCGCCTCCTTGGTGTTTCGCTTTTTCTTCGCTACGGAGTATAGACCACCAGCCCGGCGGGATCAAGAGGGGGCCGGCACAGAGCTAAAGCCCTGTGCCACCGAAACTTAGTAGCTCGAGGCCTCAGGCGTGCGGTAGAATGGCTCAACCTTGGCCGATTCAGTCAACACGGACCCGGTCCCCGCCGGCACGTCCCCCGCTCCCATCGGCACCCTGCATCGCATCGCGAAGGCTTTCACGTATCGCGATTTTCGTACCCTGTGGGCTGGCGCCTTCACCTCCACGATCGGCACGTGGATGCAGAAGGTCGCGCAGAGCTGGCTCGTTCTCAAGCTGACCGGATCGGCGTTCTTTCTCGGACTCGACGATTTCCTCGCGCAACTGCCGATCCTGCTCTTCACGCTGATCGGCGGCGTCATCGCCGATCGGCACGATCGCCGGCGCCTCCTCATCGCGTCGCAGTACGTGCAGATGGCGGCGGCGTTCGTCCTCGCCGCGCTCGTGTTCTTCGATGTCGTGCGGATCTGGCACATCCTCGCGCTGTCCTTCGTGACGGGCCTCGCGCAGGCGTTCGGCGGCCCGGCGTATCAGTCGCTCATTCCGTCGCTCGTGCCCAAGGCCGACCTGCCGAACGCGATCGCGCTCAACTCGATTCAGTTCAACCTCGCGCGAGTCATCGGCCCGCTCATCGCGGCCGTCGTGCTCGCCACCTGGGGCACGGCGGCTTGCTTCGGCCTCAACGGCCTGTCGTTCACCGTCGTGATCGTGGCGCTCATGTCCCTGCACGTGGCGCACACGCCGCCGGCCACGCGCACGAGCCTGATGGAAGAGATGCGCGGCGGGCTCCACTACGTGAAGCGGCAGCGGATGCTCGTCACCCTGACCGTGCTGGCGTTCATCAGCACGTTCCTGGCGTTGCCGCTCCTCACCTTCCTGCCGATCTTCGCGCAGAACATTTTTCATCGCGAGGCCGGACAGTACGCCGTGATGCTGGCGTTCTCGGGCGCGGGCGCGGTGATCGGCGCGCTCGTGGTCGCCTGGCTGGGCAAGTTCCGGCACATGGGGCTGACGCTGCTCAGCGTGCAGCTCATCTTCGGGCTGCTCATCGTCGCCTTCGCGTGGTCCCGCGCACTGTGGCTGAGCCACCTGCTGCTCTTCTTCAGCGGCGCGGCGCTCATCACGGTCTTCTCGCTCACGGCCTCGCTCGTGCAGCTCATCGCGCCCGACCACCTGCGCGGGCGCGTGGTCAGCATCTACATGGTGGCGTTCCGCGGCGGGATGCCGCTCGGGAGCCTGGCCGGCGGGTACGTCGCGAGCCTGACGTCGGCGCCGCTCGTGCTCGGCGTCAACGGCGTGCTGCTCTCACTGGTGGCGATTTATTTTTTGATTAACAGACACGGGCTGCGGGAGGTGTAGGAACGAGGAACGAGGAACGAGCAGCAAAGCTGTCGATCGCGTGATCGGGGCATCGGGCGATCGGGCGCCTGACGCTGGCAACACCCTTCGCCGTGGTCTGAGTGGCCCGCGAGTGTCCTGCCGGGCGATATCAGATATCGGTGGGAGTCGCCACAGTGCAGAACGGCATGACGACCAGTTCGTGGAGACACGTGTTGGTGGACGGCGTTGTTCAGGATCTGCGATTCGCCCTGCGCATGCTGTCCAAGCATCGCCAATCGACGGTCCTCACCGTGTTGGCCCTCGCCCTGAGCATCGGCGCGAACACCGCGGTCTTCACCGCTGCGAAGGCGTGGCTGATCAGCCCGTACCCGTTTCCAGAAGCCGAGCGACTGGTGACTCTCGAGGCACGCCACGTCACTGGAAGCGTCGGCGCGCACTACCGCGATTTCCTGGACTGGCGTCAACGAAACGCGGTGTTCGAGGAGATCGCGATCCTCGCGGCGGCTAGCCGCGTCCTCACCGACCGCGCGGAGACTCAGCGTGTCACGAGCTACCTCACGACCGCCGGCGCCCTCCGCGTGCTCGCAGTAAGTCCCATCCTTGGGAGGTTCTTCTCCGAGCGGGAAGACGCGCCGGGCGCGCCGTATGTGGCCCTCGTCAGCTCCTCCACCTGGCAGCGGCGCTTCGGCGGGCGTCCCGACATCGTCGGAAGCGTCGCGATCCTCGACGGGAAGCCGCACACGATCATCGGCGTGATGTCGGACGGCGTGGTGTTGCCCGGGACGCCACGGCCCGAGTTCTGGGTGCCCTTGCGCGAGAACCCGGCGGCCCCTCATGGGGGCCAGCAGTACTACTTCCTGATGGCTCGGCTCAAGCCGGGTGTGACGTTGCAGCAGGCACGCACCAACATGGCCGACGTCGCCCGCGCGCTCGAACGCGAGGATCCAGAATCCAACCAGGGTTGGCGCGTCGTCGTCACGTCGGCCCAGTCGTTTATTCGCGAAAAGGCGGCGATGCCCCTCACGCTGCTCTTTTCGATCGCAGGGTGCCTGCTGCTGCTGGTCTCGGCGAACGTCGCTGGCGTGCTGCTCGCCCGCGCGTCCGGACGGACGAGGGAGATGGCCGTTCGCACCGCTCTCGGGGCCGGCCGCTGGCGAATCCTCCGGCAGGTCCTGACCGAGAGCGTCCTGCTGGCCGTGCTGGGAGGCGCGTTGGGTCTCTTGGTCGCCCATTGGCTCGTTCGGGCCGCCCAGACTGTCGTGCCGAACCGCGGGTTCGACGCCACGCTGCGCCTCGATGCGCCGGTGCTGCTCTTCACGTTGGCCGTGTCCGTGCTGACAGGATTGCTGTTCGGGCTCTCGCCCGCGTTCCGAGCCTCGAAGGTGGACCTCGACGCGGCGCTCAAGGGTGGGATGAGCCGCTCGGATAGAAAATGGTCCCGCAGTCGGTTCCTGTCCGGCCTGGTTGTGGTCGAAGTGGCGCTCTCGATGGCCCTGCTGGTGGGTGGCGGTCTGCTGACCAAGGACTTCCTGTATCTGCTGACGGTGGACACCGGCGTGAAGACGGACCGCGTCCTGACGTTCCTGCTGGAGCTGCCGCGGCGGCGATACGCCTCCGACGAGCAAAAGGCGGCGTTGGGGTGGCACGTGATCGAGCGGTTGCGGGCGGCACCAGGGGTCGAGACTGCGGCC
>CAYHSN010000191.1:3972-6612 GCA_964359235.1 uncultured Vicinamibacterales bacterium
CGAGGAGACGGTCGCTGAGTCTCCGCGCGCGATCCTCAACCAGTCGACGCCAGGCTACTTCCGCACCCTGGGGATTCCGCTGCTGCGAGGCCGAGACTTCGAGGATCGGGACAGCGCGGGGGCCCCTCCGGCCGCCATCATCAACGAACGGCTCGCGCGGCGGTACTTCCCAGGCAAGGACCCGGTCGGCGAGCGCATCACCGTGGCGAGCGGAGGCGTCTACACGATCGTTGGCGTCGTCGGCTCAGTCCGACACGAAGGTCCGTGGCGTGAGGTGGCTCCAGAGATCTATCTCCCCCTCGCACAGTCGCCGGGCTGGGAGGTGTTCTTCGTGGTGCGCTCGACCGGCGATCCGACCGGCTTGGTGAGTGTAGTCCGACAGAGCGTCCGCGAGGTCGATGCCGGCCTGCCCCTCGAGCGGCTGCGAACGATGGAGCAGGTGGTCCAGGACTCGCTGTCGCAGCCGCGCCTGCTGGCCCGCGTGCTCATGGGCTTCGCGCTCTTCGGACTCGCGCTTGCGGCCATCGGCCTCTACGGCGTCATCGCCTACTCGACGGCCCAGCGGACGCGTGAGATCGCCATTCGCGTCGCCGTCGGCGCCACCTCCGGTCAAGTGCTGCGGATGGTGCTGTGGAACAGCTTCAGGCTCGCCGCCGCGGGTCTGGTCCTCGGCATGCCGCTGGCGCTCGGCCTGTCCGAGGGGCTGAAGAAGTTCCTGGCCGCGACCGGCGCGCGCGACGTGGTCGTGTTTACCGGCGTTTCGTTGATCCTGCTGGTGGTCGCGCTTGCTGCGACCTACATCCCGGCCCGGCGGGCCACGCGAGTCCAGCCCGTCGTCGCGTTGAGATGCGAGTGACGGCGTCACCACTCGCCGCATGCCGGCCAATCCTGTGACGGGACTCGAGGCGGCCATCGCGCGCGGCCTGAGCTTCCTCGAGAGGCACCAGCTTCCCAGCGGGGAGTTCGTGACCCATGCCTGCCAGGGCATCGACATGCGCGACCGCGCGGTGTACGAGCCGACGGTCTTCACCACCGCGATCGTCATCCGGGCGAGTTCGCGGGTTGACGACGAGAGCGTGTGGTGCATGACCAGGAGGGCGGTGACCAACGATGGCCAGAATCCAGGCGTGCTGAACTTGCAACGTCCGCCAGTGACTGCTGATCGGCTGCTTTATGTAGGTCTTCTCATGCGCTCCTTCTCAACTCGGCGGACCTTCTGCAAGCTAGACAGTATGGCTGTCAGACGCAGTGACCTGCCTCACATTGTTATCGTGGATTACGCGAATCCGGCGAGGGCGTCGCGCAGAGCCACACACAAAGCAGGCAGGTCATGGCGAAACGTAGCATGTTCGTGGGGATGGATGTCCATAAGGAATCGATCGATATCTCGGTGGCCGAGGACGGCCGGCAGGGCGAGGTGCGTCATTACGGGGTGATCGCGGGTGACCTCGAGGCACTCGCGAAGGTCGTGCGCGCCCTGCGCGCACCTGACCGTTGCTTGCATTTTGTGTATGAAGCGGGCCCGTGCGGGTTTGGGATCCACCGCTACCTGACGGCGCAGGGCGAAGACTGCGTCGTCGTCAACTCATCGAGCATGCCCAAACGGAGCGGCGATCGGATCAAAACCGACCGCCGAGACGGGAACGCATTGGCGCGGTTGCATCGCGCGGGCGAGCTCACCGCGATCTACGTGCCCACCGCCGACGATGAAGCGCTGCGCGACCTCGTGCGAGGGCGCGAGGATGCGGTCGGGCTGAGCACCCAAGCCAAGCATCGCTTGAAAGCGTTTCTCCTCCGTCAAGGCCGACGGTATCCCGGCCGCGCGGGGTGGACGCTCCCGTATCGACGCTGGCTCGCCGATCTCAGCTTCCCGTTGGCCCCGCAGCACATCGCGCTGCAGGAATACCGTGACACGATCGACGAAGCCGAACGCCGGGTGGACCGGTTGACGGATCAACTCCGGCACCTCGTCCCAACGTGGCGCTGGGCGCCCGTGGTGGAGGCGCTGCAAGCGCTGCGCGGCGTCTCATTCGTAACGGCCGTCGGCCTCGTCGCGGAAGTCGGGGACTTCCGGCGGTTCCAGCGTCCGCGTCACCTCATGGCGTACCTGGGCCTCGTCCCGTCAGAACACTCGAGTGGACCGAGCGTCCGGCGCGGCGGGATTACCAAAGCGGGAAATCCCCACGCGCGGCGGTTGCTCGCCGAGGCCGCGTGGGCGTATCAAGGGATTCCCCGGATCGGGCGGCAGATGCTCTACCGACAAGAAAGTTTGCCCAAGGCGATTTGCGCGATTGCGTGGAAGGCGCAGTTGCGTCTCACGTCACGGTTCCGTCGCTTGGTGGCGCGCGGCAAAGCGAAACCCAAGGTGGCAACGGCCGTTGCGCGTGAACTGACCGGCTTCATCTGGGCGATCGCGCGGGAGGTGCCGGCGCCACCCGCGTAGGCGCGAGCGTATCAGGCCCGTCGGGTCGGCGGCATCGCGGTCAGGTGGAGAACCCTCGAAAACGTTATGGACGTCAGCCACGCTGACACGTCCGAGCCTAGAGCGAGGCAGCTCCGCGACGAACCACAGTCTGTGCGGTACTCAACCCGCGGATATCAGCAGCGTCAACCGTCGCTAGAACGCGGTGCCGCCGACCA
>CAYHSN010000192.1:0-6546 GCA_964359235.1 uncultured Vicinamibacterales bacterium
TGGTGCGGAAGCGGGGATTTGAACCCCGATGGGCTTGCGCCCACTAGCTCCTGAGGCTAGCGCGTCTGCCAGTTCCGCCACTTCCGCACGACGGGCCACAACGGGCGGGCTGGAACGTCCAACTATACCGCACGCCCGCGCGCCTCGTCGAGCCCGGCCAGGCCTCGTTGGGCCGAGCCCATCGACGCTGCTCAGGGCAGGCAAGCAGCTGCCCCTCCGTCGTCACGCGCTCTCGGTACTCGCCACTCATGACCCGTCACTCGTGACTCGTGACGTGATACTGCTCATTCCAGCATCCGTGCGACAATACGGGCTCCGGCCCGTTCCGGGATCCGATCGCGCATGGACACGCTCATCGATCTCTTCCTCCACCTCGACAGACACCTCGCCGAGTTCGTCCAGCTCTACGGCACGTGGGTGTACGGGATCCTGTTCGCGATCGTTTTCTGCGAAACCGGCCTCGTCGTCACGCCGTTCCTGCCGGGTGACTCGTTGCTGTTCGCCGCGGGCGCGCTCGCGGGATCTGGCGTGCTGAACCCGTGGCTCGTGGCCGTGCTGCTCTGCGCAGCGGCCATCATCGGCGACGCGGTCAACTACTCCGTGGGCCGCTACATCGGGCCCCGCGTGTTCCGCGCGGAGGATCACCTCGGCCTCTGGCACAACCTGCTCAACCGCGAGCACCTCGACCGTGCCCACGCGTTCTTCGAGAAATACGGCGGCAAGGCCATCGTCCTCGGCCGCTTCGTGCCGATCGTGCGGACGTTCGTGCCGTTCGTGGCCGGCGCGGCCTACATGAGCTACCCGAAGTTCGCGTTCTACAACGTGACGGGCGGCATCGCCTGGGTCGGCATCTGCGTCGGCGCCGGCTACGCCTTCGGCAACGTGCCGATCGTCAAGAACAACTTCTCGCTCGTCGCGCTCGGCATCGTGTTCGTCTCGCTGCTGCCGATTTTCTTCGAATACCTCAAGCGCCGCCGCCGCCGCGCGCCGCTCGCGACCGACGCCACGTAACGGCGGCCGGACTGAAGTCCGGCGCTACGACGATTGGCGGGCCGAGCCCATCGACACTGCTCAGGGCAGGCAAGCTCGGCCCCTACGATCGCCCGATCGGCACCCGTCATCCAGCCGATCGCCCGATCACCCGATCGACACGCTATACTCGATACTCTCCGGGATTGGAGGCTCTTGTGTCTCACCGAAAGGGCGTTGGGCTCGTCCTGGTGCTCATCGCGTTGGCGATCCTGTTCTCGCTCGGCGGCCTGCTGTTCATCCTGATGGCCGTCGGCGCCGAGCCGCAGGTCGCGCGTAATTCGACGCTGGTCCTGCGCCTCGACGGATCGCTCGCCGACGCCGAACCGCGCGGTCTGGTCGACCAGTTCTTCGAGCCGCCCGCCACGGTGCGCGCGGTCGTCGAAAGCCTCCAGCGGGCGAAGCGCGACGCGCGCATCGCCGCCGTCATCGTGCGGCCCGCCGCGCCGCAAGCGCTCTGGGCGAAAGTCCAGGAAGTGCGCGACGCGATCCTCGACTTCAAGAAATCGGGTAAACCCGTCATCGGGTTCCTCGAGTACGGGGGCGAGCAGGAGTTCTACCTCGCCTCGGCGTGCGACAAGGTCTTCCTGCTGCCCTCGAGCACGCTCGACCTGATGGGCCTCGCGACCTTCGAGCTCTTCCTGCGCGGCACGCTCGACAAGATTGGCGCGCACCCGGACCTGCTGCACATCGGCGATTACAAGACGGCGGCCAACACCTTCACCGAGAAGACCTACACGCCGGCACACCGTGAGATGGCCGAGTCGCTCAACCGCGACCTCTACGGCCAGCTCGTCGCCGGCCTCGCGCAGGCGCGGAAGAAGACCGAGGACGAGATCCGCGAGCTCATCGACCATGGCCCGTTCCTGCCCGAGGATGCGGTCCGCGCGGGTCTCATCGACGGTCTCGCGTATGAGGACGAGATCCCCGAGAAAGCCAAGCTGCTGGGCGGCGCCGACCGGCGGGTGGAGTTCGACGTCTACCGGCGGGTGAGCGGCTCGAGCGTCGGCTTCGGGCGCAGACCGCGCGTCGCGGTCGTTTATGTCGACGGCACGATCGTGAGCGGGTCGAGCGCCGGCGACTCGGCGCAGGGCCCAATCGCCGGCTCTGACACGATCGGCCGCTACCTGCGCCGCGCCCGCGACGATCGCTCGATTCGCGCGATCGTCCTGCGCGTCGACAGCCCGGGCGGATCGGCGATCGCGTCCGATGTCATCTGGCGCGAGGTGCAGCTCGCGCGATCGAGCAAGCCCGTCATCGCCTCGATGTCGGATGTCGCGGCCTCCGGCGGCTACTACGTCGCCATGCCCGCGCACGCGATCGTCGCCGAGCCGGGCACGCTGACCGGTTCGATCGGCGTCGTGGTGGGGAAGTTCGTCGTCGTCGGCACGCTCGAGAAGCTGGGGATCACGCTCGACAGCGTCAGCGAGGGCCGCTACGCGCTCCTCCAATCACCCCTGCGCCCGTTCACGCCGGACGAGCGCGCGAAGATCCAAGAGTTGATGCAGGCCACCTACGACACGTTCGTGCGCAAGGCGGCCGAAGGGCGCCAGACGACGATGGAGAAGATCGATGCCATCGGGCGGGGCCGCGTGTGGACCGGGCGGCAGGCGAAAGACCTCGGTCTGGTGGACGAGCTGGGCGGGCTCACACGCGCGCTCGCGCTCGCGAAGGCGCGCGCCGGCATCGACGCGGATGCGGACGTGGAACTGGTGATCTATCCGCCGCGGCGGGGGTTCTTCGAAGCGCTGGCGGACCCGTTCGGCGGCGCCTCGCGCGCCGGGCGTCTGACGTGGCTCGGGAATGCCTGGGAACGCCGCGCGATCGGGACGCTCACCGCGCCGCTCACGATCTTCCGGCGCGGCGAGCCGCTCACGATCATGCCGAATGTGTTCTTACGGTGAAGGAACGAGGAACGGGGAACGAGGAACGAGTAGGAACGAGGAGCGCTCTCACTCGTTCCTCATTCCTCGTTCCTCGTTCCTTCGTTACGCAATGATCTGTTGCAGCGCCTCCCGGTTGATCTCGATCTTCATGCGTTGCTTGGCCTTCGTCATGTAGGCGCTGAAGAAACGGTTCCGGTGCTCGGCGATGAGCTCCTGGCGCAGGGCCTCCCGGCCGGCCTCGATCTCCGCTTTCGTCACGTCCTTCTTCTCGACCACCTTCACCACGACCGCTGCGCTCTCCGCGGTGACGGGCTGGCTCACGCCGCCGGCCGGCAGGGCGAACGCCGCCTGGTCGGCGGCCGCGCTGATGCCCACCTCCGGCAGGGCGGCGCCGCGCGCCACGAGCTCGCTCGTCTGGACGGTCAGCCCCGCGGCTTTCGCGGCCTTGGCCAGGTCGCCGCTCTTCGCCGCTTCTTGCGCCACGCCCGCCGCGCGAAGTCGGGCCGCCTCCAGCGCCTTCTTCACGGTGACGTCCTCGCGAACCTTCTCCTTCACCTCATCGAGCTTCGGCACGTAGGCGTCCTGTGTTCCCGTGACCGCGATGATGACGAAACCCTGCGAGGTCCGGATCGGCGGGCTCACCTCGTTCTCGGCGAGCTGGAACGCCCACGCCCCGACCTCCGGCGCGAAGCCGATGCCCGCGATCGGCTCGTCGCGCTGAAAGGCGCCCGATTCGCTCACCGTGAAGCCGCGCGTCTTGCCGACTCGATCGAGATCGGCCGGCTTCTTGATGTCGGCCGACGCGCTTTCCGCCATCCGCGTTGCCTGCGCCTGCGCGCGCTCCACCTTGAGCTGGTCCTCGATCTGCTGCTTGACCTCATCCAGCGCGCGCGTGACGGCGGGCCGCTTCTCGGTCACCTTGATGATGTGGAAGCCGTACTGGGTCTTGACCAGATCGCTGATGACCCCCGGCTGCAGCGTGAACGCCGCCTGTTCGAACTCGGGCACCATCGCGCCGCGCCCGAACAAGTCGAGGTCGCCGCCTTTCTCCTTGCTGCCTTCGTCTTCGGAGAACGTCTTGGCCAGCTCCGCGAAGTCGGCGCCGCCTTTCGCCTTGGCCAACACGTCCTCAGCCTGCGTCCGCACCGCCGCTTCGTCTTTGCCTTCGGTCTTCAGGAGGATATGACTCGCGCGCACCTGCTCCGGCGTCGAGTACTGGTCGGCGTTGTCCTCGTAGTACCGCTGCACGTCGTCCGGCGCGAGCGTCACCTTGGCGCCCATCGCCTGCATGTCGACGAGCAGGTAGCGGATCTTCCGCTTCTCGGGGATGCGGTACTTGTCCTTGTTCGCGTCGAAGTGCTGCGCGAGCTCCGCGTCGCTCACCGTCACGCCTTCGCGGAATTTGTCGGCCTGGAAGGTGACGAGCTCGAGCTTCACTTTCTCGTTCCGGCGGCGGAACTCGGCGTCCACCTCGTCGCCCGCCACCCTGACCCAGTCGGTGACCGCCGTGCGCAGTTTCTCCACGACGAGGCTGCGACGCAGGCGCTCTTCGAATTCAGCCGGCTTCAGCGGCGGGCGCTGCAACTGCAGAAGCTGGCGGTACCGCTCGTCGCCGATGAAGTGCCCGTTCTCCTGAAACGCCGACATCGTCAGGATCCGCTCGCGCAACTCGGCGTCGCTCGCGTCGATCCCGAGCTTGGCCGCCTCGGCGAGCGCCGCCTCTTCGTCGATCATCTGCTGCAGCAGCCGCTGATCGATGCCGAGCTGGCGCAGCATGTCCTCGTTGAGGTTGCCGCCGTACGCCGTGCGGTAGGCCTGGATCTGCTCGTAGTAGATGCGCCGGAAATCGCCTGCCGTGATTTGACGTCCTTCGATCTCGGCGATGACCTCATGCGAGCTGATGGTGCTGCCCGGCGTGTCCAGAAAGCTGGGGATGTACAGCAGGATGAAGGTGACCACCACCAGACCCAGGCTCCACTTGAGCCAGCCCCGGTGTTGGCGCATCCGATCGAGCATCGTCATGGCGTGTCGAATCCTCCTGGCCGGAAAACTTCATTATGCCATGAAGTCCCGACGCGACAATCACTTGGAACGGGCGGGGCCTGCCGCGCCGGGACGTCATCGTGCGTCACACTCGGCCGTCGCCGAACAAGACCGTTCGCCGTAATATGGTATATTTGCGGCTGTTTGAACGACTTAGAGGGACTCAGCCACCATCGATGCCGGCACGACGGGACCATACGTCTCCCCGCCAGCGTGACGACGATCGCTCCGGGGTTACGCTTGCTATCTATCACGCCAGTCGAGACTTCGAGCCGCACGTCGCCGCCCTGCGTCGATCGGCTCGGGTTCAGGTGACGTGCATCCCCCAGCGGTCGGTGCGCAAGCGTCCGATAAAGGGGGTGGACGGAGTCCTCTGGGAGTTGGCGCCCGGGCAGCGGCCCGACGAGCGCCGGTTGAGCTTGGTCACCCGCGGCGTGCCGGTGGCGTCGTACTCCGTCGGCGGCGGTCGCACGCTGGCCGACCTGTCGCGATCGATCGGCTTCACGTCCCATTTGACCGCGCCGCTCAAGCCGGCTGACGTCGTGCGCGTCTTCAGCGCACCGGCGCAGACGGATCTGGCGGCGCGGCTGTGTCTCGCACAGCCGAAGCTGCGCCGCGTGTTCGCGCGCGCGGGCGTGTTCGCCGAGCTCATGCGCGCCGCCAACGCGTCGCTCGACCCGCAGAAGGTGGCCGAGACGATCGTGACGCGCGTGGCCGGCTGGTTCCCGCTGCCCGCGTGGGCCGTGGTCATTGAAGATCAGGCGGGGGGACTGCCGAGCCTCTTCGGCGCGCGCCTCGTGACGGCGGACCTCGAAGGGTCGGTGCTGGCGATCGGCGCCTGGATCCAGAAGCACCCCCAGGCCTTCCTCACGGCGCGCATGGGCGCGGATCGGCGGATCGACGTGAAAGGCGGCGCGGCGCTGGCGTTTCCGCTGGTGGCGCGCGGCCGGACGATCGGCGCGCTCGTCGGGATCGATCGCGTGGCCGCGTCGCGCGATCTGCGGCTCGCGCCGGCCGTGCAGGCCGGGTTCGCCGCGCTGCTCGAGTCGGCGGCGCTCGCGATCGACAACGCCCTGCGCGTGCAGCGCGCCGAGGCGCTGTCGGTCACCGACGATCTGACGCAGTTGTACAACTCGCGGTACCTCTCATTGGTACTGCGACGGGAGACGAAACGGGCGTCGCGCAGCGGGCGGCCGCTCTCGCTGCTGTTCATCGACCTCGACGGCTTCAAGGGCGTCAACGACGTGCACGGCCACCTGTGCGGCAGCCGGACGCTCGTCGAGGTCGCGGCGGTGATCCGGGCGACGGCGCGCGAGACCGACGTCGTGTCGCGCTTCGGCGGAGACGAATTCGCGCTGGTCCTGCCCGATACGGGGAGCGACGGCGCCATGGCCGTCGGCGAGCGTATCCGCGATCGCATCGCCGAGCAGGAGTTTCTGACCGGAGAAGGGCTGTCGGTCCGCCTGACCGCGTCGGTTGGCGTGGCGACGCTGCCCGACGTGGCCGCGTCGGCCGACGGGCTGATGCGCGCGGCCGATCAGGCCATGTATTGGGTCAAGGAGCACGGGAAGAACGGGATTTACGTCGC
>CAYHSN010000193.1:0-6529 GCA_964359235.1 uncultured Vicinamibacterales bacterium
GCCGCCGGTGCGGCTCTTCCGCTCGCAAGCCCTCTCCGGTTTTGACGCATTAGCCACGACGGCGTCAACGGCCGCATTCGTAGGCGAAGGCGTCACTTTGCGCGGCGCGTTCACGCCCCGCGCGCGTGAGCGCGAATGGTGCGAGCGCCGCCTGCTGGCGCGCATCCATCGCGACACGCTGAACCGCCTGCGCGCCGAGATCGAGCCGGTCAGCCTGGCCGCCTTCATGCGATTCCTGTTCGCGTGGCAGCACGTCGCGGACGAGCACCGGGTGTCCGGCAGGGAGGCCTGGCTGGCGCTGTCTGACGGGCCGGACCAGAACACCGAATCTGTGGGGTCCGGCTTCAGCCGGACCAGACAGGGTCCGCCTGAAGGCGGACACTACGTTCTGTCCAGCGACGCACGCGAGGTGCTCGCCGCGCTCGAACGCCGCGGCGCCTCGTTCTTCGCGGAACTCGTCGCGGCCTCGCGGCTGCTGCCGACGCAGACCGAGCGCGCGCTCGCCGAACTCGCGCGCGCTCGTCACGCCATCCGATCGCCGCAAGCCGCTCGGCGCGGCGGGCACGGGCATCCGGCGCCGGAAGGGGCCGGATGGCGTCGAGACGGCGGGACGGTGGACGTTGTTGAGAGCGCCAGCCCTCGCAGCGCAGGGCTTTGTAATAGCCCTGCCTCCGGAGGCAGGCGCGACGCCGACCTCTGCCCTGAAGGGCTGCGCGACGATGCCATCGTCGAAGTCCAGGCCCGCGCGCTCCTCCGACGCTACGGCATCGTCTTTCGCCGCGCCCTGATGCGCGAGAGCCACCCCGTGCCGTGGCGGGATCTCGCGCGCGTGTATCGCAGGCTCGAAGCGCGCGGCGAGATCCGCGGGGCACGATTCCTGGCGGGCATGTCGGGCGAGCAGTTCGCGTGGCCCGAAGCGGTCGGTCAGCTCCGCGCGATCCGGAAGGTCGCGCCGAGCGGAACGCTCGTCGCCATCAGCGCCGCGGATCCGCTGAACCTCGCGGGCTACGTCACAACGGGCGACGTCATTCCCGCGCTCGCGGCCAACCGTCTCGTCTACCGCGACGGCGTGCCGATCGCCGCGCGAGAAGCCGGCCACCCCAGGCCGCTGGCCGAGTACGACGCGGCGCTCGCGCGCGCGGTCGAACAGGCCCTTGTCCGCCGCCGCATACCCGACGCGCTCAAGACGCGCCTGCACGCGATGGGCGCACTGGCACGGATGTGGCCGCGCAGGGGCCGTTGTCCAGTTCCGAGGTGGCCGAACTGAAGTTCGGCGCTACGACGAATCTCTCGTCCCCCGTCCCTCGTCCCCCGTCCCTCGTTCCTCGTTCCTCGTTCCTCGTTCCTCGTTCCTGTCTCCTGTCTCCTGTCTCCTGTCTACTTGTTGATCTTGTCAATCCACCACACCGAGCACCCGTCGTCATCGCGAATCGGGATCCACCACTGATCCGGATCCCCAATCGGCGCGCCGGGCGGCTGCGCGGGCGGCGCCACCGGCTTGTACGCCTCGGCCGGCCGCTCGAGGAAGCGCTTGATGTCGGCCGCGAGCAGTCGCGCGCTCGCCGCGGCGATGTTCGTCGGCGTCGCGCCCATCGTGCTCAGCTTATCGCGCAGTTGCTCCAGCTTCCACGACGCGACCGACCGCACCTGCGGCATCTGCGCCGTCGCGGCCAGCGCCATCAGCCGGTCGGCGACCACGCGCCCGACCGTGCGGCCGACTTCGGCCTCGTAGGGACTGGTCGCGGCCGGATCGAACCCGGCCTTGACCACTCGATCGATGATTTCTTCGAGCCCCGGCAGCGACGCGTCGAGCGCACGCTGCTCCACCAGGCGCGCCGCCCGATCCGGCTGCAGGATGAACCCGACCGTGAGATCCGCCGCGACGACGGCCGGCGAGATCGCGTCGAAGGTCATGCCCGTGTAGCGAGGGAAGAGCTCGCGATGGCGCCCGTAGCCGGACGGCCGCGGCGGGAGCTTCTTGAGGATGTGATCCGGGACGATCAGCTCCGCCGGCGCAAGCGTCTTCATCAGCGACTCGAGCGCCGCGCGCTGCTCGACGGCTGGTACCCAGCGGTATGACTCGCGCCCGTCGCCGCGCATCGCGTAGATGTAGTGCTGGCCGCCCAGCGCCGAGGCCGCCGCCTCCACCTGATACCGATGGTGCAGGTAGAGCGGCACCAGCACTTCCTCCATCAGGGCCAGTGGCATGTCCTTCTTGATCGCCGTCTCGCCGAAACGCGTGAGTGCCGCGCGCCGCACCTGCATCATGCGATCGAGCTCAGTCGCCGGATCGGTACCGTTCGACCACTGGTCGACGCGCGGGTTCGCGTCGGTGTCCTGGTTCGTCATGTACCGCAGGTCCTGCGTCCACGCATCGTCCAGGATCTTCTTGAGCGCGGCGTCCTCGTTGGCGCCCGCCGGGAAGTCCTGGTAGGCCCAGGTGACGGCGACCTTGTCCCATTCGCCGATGCCGACGGCGTAGGCGTCGGAGAGATCGATCGTGCCATCCGGACGCAGCGTCGTCAGCGGCTGCGGGTAATCCATCACCGAGATGCGGCCCTTCGTGCTGTCGTAGTAGTTATGGCCGAAGCCGAGCGTGTGCCCGACCTCGTGCGCGGCGAGCTGACGCTGGCGCGCGAGCACCATCAGCCCGGCCTCGGTCGCCGTCTCGGTGCCGTCCGTGTACGGCGAGAGCAGCCCCTCGGCGATCAGGTAATCCTGCCGCGCGCGCAGCGATCCGAGCGTCACGCGGCCCTGGATGATCTCGCCCGTGCGCGGATCGGAGACCGACCCGCCGTAGCTCCAGCCCCGCGTCGAGCGGTGCACCCACTGGATGACGTTGTAGCGCACGTCCATCGGGTCGGCGCCTTCAGGCATCAGCTCCACCTGAAAGGCGTTCCGGTACCCGGCTGCCTCGAACGCCTGGTTCCACCAGCGCGCGCCCTCGAGGAGCGCCGAGCGAATCGGTTCCGGCGCGCCGCGGTCCAGGTAATAGATGATCGGCTCGACCGGGTCACTCGCCTTCGCCGCCGGGTCCTTCTTCGCGAGGCGATGCCGCCGGACGCTGCGCTGGGTCATGCCCATCTGGTTGCTGAGCGGCGCCGAGTAGTTCTGAATCGTCATCGCGCCGATGCCGGATCTCGGGTCGTATTTCCGCGGCTCGAACCCGGGATCCGGCAGCTCGACGAACGAGTGGTGCTGCCGCACCGTGACGGCCTGATCGTTCGGCGTCACGGCCGCCAGCGAGCCCTCGGCCACACCGCCGCCCGCGCCCTGCGTGCTCCCGTCGGTCGTGTAGGTCAGCGTCACCTCCATCTCGGTGTTCTTCGGGAAGTTCCTCGTGCGCGGCATGTGCACGGCGCTGCGCGTGCGATCCAGCCGGAACGTCGCGGGGCGCAGGCGCTGGACGACGCCGTGCGCGTCGCGCAGGATGAAGTCCGTCAGATCGACGAGCACGCGCCCGTTCGACTCGGCGGCGACCGTGAAGCCCCAATGGATCGACCGCGCAAACGAGTCGTCGACTGCGCGGCGCTCGTCAGGGTTGTCGCTGATGGCGCGGAAGGTCAGGTTCGGCTCGACCAGGAAGATCTTCGGACCGACGCGCTCGAAGCGCACGAGCTGCGAGCCGCCGCCCTGGCCGCGGTCGAGGCCGATGTCGTTGGATCCGACGCCGGCCTGAAGGCCGGTGAAGTAGAGCACGTCGGTGTCGAACTTCGCGACCTCCATGTAAAGCGTGCCGCTCGGCTCGTCCCAGTAGAGCGGGAAGAAGCCGTCGAGCTTCTGCATACCGGTCGCTTTTTCCTCAATCGTCGGCGGCTTGGCCTGCGCGGCTCTCCCCTGTCCTCCGGGCGTGCCCTGCGGCTCGGCCGCCGCACGCGTCGCCATCGTGACGAGCAGTGCGGCCGTCGCGACGAGGGTGAGCGCGAGCGTGCGATATCTCAGAGTGCGGAGCATGGAAACGACCTCCTGGGTGGGTGAGCGAACTCCGGGGCGAGGAGCATAACACACCGATCAGAGGCCGGGGGCCGGAGGCCGGGGATCCAGGCGCGGTCGAATCGCGGACTGCCGTCGTTGCGCGAGGTGGGGCTCAGTGCCGCATCGATTCCACGAATCCCGAGCTCATGATCGCGGCCGGCGTCTCCGGTGGCATCTGGAAGACCGAAGACGCGGGCGCGAGCTGGCGCCCGGTCGGGCAGGACATGGCAAACATCGCCGTCAACTCGATGGCGATGAGTTCGACGAACACGAGGATTCTCTACGCGGGCACCGGCGAAGGGTACTTCCGCGAGGTCATTCGCGGGACCGGCCTGCCGCTCCGTGGCGGCGGTATCTACAAGACGACCGACGCCGGCGAAACGTGGACGTTCGTCGCTTCCACCAGCCGTGCTGACTTCTCCTGGGTCAACGACCTCGTCTTCAGTCCGGCGAACAACCGCCGCCTCTACGCGGCGACGCGCACCGGTGTGTTTCGATCGCAGGACGCCGGCGACTCGTGGACGAACATCTTGCCCACGACCGTGATGGGCGGCTGTCTCGACCTCGCTATCCGGACCGATCGATCGAACGACGTGCTGTTTGCGTCGTGCGGAACGTTCCAGCAGGCGACGGTGTACCGCGCGCTCGACGCGGGCGGCGCCGCGACGTTCGTCGAGGCACCAGGACAACGGCACCGTGCTCGGCACCGATGCGTTCGGGTTCGACGGCTGGCTGGGCATCCTGGGTGGTGACGGCGGTTACATGGCCGTCGATCCGGCCAACCCGCGGGTGGTCTACGCCGAGATGCAGTGGGCCAACATCCGCAAGTCGAACGACGGGGGCCGCACCTTCCGGTCTGCGAGTCGGGGACTCGCGTCCCGCATCACGAGCGGCGTTTGCGACGCGTCCAAGTTCCTCTTCAAGAGCGCGAATGGCGGGCGGACGTGGCGCAGTCTGGACGGGACGGGTGCGACCGGCATCCCCGACGTCCCGATCCACGCAGTGGTCGTCGATCCCGATCGGCGCGGCCGGATCTACCTCGGCACCGACGTCGGCGTCTTCGTGTCGAACGACGGTGGCGACGCATGGGCCGTCGAGAACACCGGCTTCGGGGCGATCGTGACCGAGTCGCTCTCGCGCGCGCGCGACACGGCGGGACGCACGTGGCTCTTCGCCTTCACGCACGGGCGCGGCGCCTGGAAGGTGAAAAACTGAGGGCCGGCTGAAGCCGGCCCCTACGAATGCGACCGACTGGCGTAGGGTCCGCCTTCAGGCGGACCGTCTACGCCGCCGCGCCGGCCTCGGGCTGTCTCGCGCCCAGCTCGCGATCGAGATCGAGCAGCGAGGCCGGATCGTCCTTCAGCATGCGGAACTTGGCGACGATCTCACGCGCCGATTTCTCTTCCTCCACCTGCTCGGTGATGAACCACTGCAGTTCGGCCATCGCCGCGAACACTTTTTCCTTGAACGCAAGCTCGTAGAGCTGGTCGATCTGGCGGCCGACTTCCTGCTCCTGCTTGAGCGCCGCCTCGAAGACCTCGACGATCGACTTGAAGGTGCGGGCCGGCTTCTCGATGGCCATGAGCTCGACCGTGCCGCCGCGGGCCAGCACGAAATCGAACAGTTTCATGGCGTGGGTGTGTTCTTCCCGGCTCTGGATGCGCAGCCACTTCGCGGAGCCCGTGAAGTTCTGGCTCTCGCACCAGGCCGACATGGCCAGATAGGCGTAGGACGCGCTCAATTCCGCGCTGATCTGCTGGTTGATTCCCTTGAGAACCGTTCTAGTCATGGCAGGTCGGTCTCCCGGCCGATTATACCCCGCCCCAAGTTGCGGTCCGTCCTGGCCGTAACCCGTGGTATAGTCAGGCATTCGGTGGATGCCTCTCTGCCGTGCCCGCGTGAAGAGACCGACTGCCGCAGACGCCTGCCGCTTCTCTGAACGCTGACCGCCTGCTGACGAGCGACGATCCATCCGAGCCATTCGCAAGGAGTCTTGCATCATGGGTCGAAGGCTGTTCGTCGGGAACCTCCCTTACGAGATCGGTGAAGCGGAGCTGCAGGAGTTGTTCGGCCGCGCCGGCGCGGTCGAATCGGTGACCATCGTCCGCGACAACGCGACCGGTCGTGCGCGCGGCTTCGGGTTCGTCGAAATGACGACCGACGAAGCCGCCGAAAAGGCCATCGCCGAGCTGAACCAGACGCAGCTTGGCGGGCGCGCGCTCGCGGTGAACGAGGCGCGGCCTCGCCCCGAGCGTTCGGGCGGTGGCGGCGGCTTCGGTGGTGGTCGTGGCGGCGGCGGGTTCGGCCGCAAGGGCGGCGGCGGTGGTGGCGGCCGCGGCGGCGGCAACCGGCGCGAGCCTCGGTGGTAGGAAGACAGAACTGACGCTGGCCGTTCGGCAGGCTGACGTTCGCCGTTCGGCAGGCTGACGTTCGCCGTTCGGCAGACTGACGTTCGCCGTTCGGCAGGCTGACGATCACCGTTCGGCAGGCTGACGTTCGCCGTTCGGCAGGCTGACGATCGCCGTTCGGCAGACTGACGTTCGCCGTTCGGCAC
>CAYHSN010000194.1:0-6522 GCA_964359235.1 uncultured Vicinamibacterales bacterium
AGGTGCGCGACCGCGCCGGCCGAGGCCTTCGCGGTCGCGCCGTCGAGCGGCGCCGCGTGGCGCGTCTGGCGAATCACCCCATCCACACCTGCGGCGTCGCAGGTGCGCAGGATCGCCCCGAGGTTCCGCGGATCCTCGATGCCGTCGAGCACGACGAAGAGCGGCGGGTTCGCGGCGCGCGCGAGCAGATCGCCGATGGTCCACGCGCGCGGGCCGCTCAGGTCGGCCACGACGCCCTGATGCGCGCCGCCGCGCGCCGCGCGATCGAGCGCCGCCGTGTCGACGATCTCGACGCGCACGGGCGACGTCATCGCCTGTTCGAGCAGCGGCAGCAGACGAGCCTGCTGCCGCTCGCCGACGCGCAGCGAGGTCGCGCGCCCGGCGCGCAGGGCCTCGAGGACGGGATTCAGGCCGTAGATGAGCATCTTCTCTCAGTTTGTCGCGGGGCCCCACCCCCGCGACCTGCCGCCGCTCACTCGCGTTCGCGGCGCTGACTCGCAGCGACGATCCACTTAGTGCGACAGCCTCGCAGGGCCCCACCCTTCGACCCGCTCATGGTGCCCTGAGCCGCGTCGAAGGGCACCCCCGCGACCTGCCATCGCTCGCTCACGCTCGCGACGCTGATGTCTTCTTGTTTCACCTTGTCGTGGGGCCCCCAGCCTCCGCTTTCGCTACGGCCAGGCTCGCCGAAGCGCAGCGAAGGCGGCACCCCCACGACCCGCCGCCACTCGCCTCATCGGCTCGTGGCGCTGACTCGACACAACGATCCGCTCAGTGCGGCCTCTCTGCCAGAGCACCCGCAAACATCTTGGCGCGTTCGCGGCAGCCGAGAATCGGCGCGACGCCGGCCGACGGCGGCAACTCGGCGCCATGCTCGATCGCGGGCACGGCAAGATCGAGCTCGGGCCCGCCGGCCTCGCCGGTCAGGGCCACGCGGATCGGATGAAACAGCGCGCGGCCTTTGCGGCCGGTCCGCTCGCGCACGCGGGCGGCCGCCGCGCGAAACCGATCGCGGTCGGCGAGCCGGGGCTGGCCTGCCAGCGCTTCGGCGAGCGCGGCCATCACCTCACGCGCGCCTGGCTCGCGCAGCACTTCGCTCACATCCGGCCGCGCGAGCGCCGCGAGCGGATCGAACTCGAAGAGAAAATGCAGCCGATCGGGAATCTCCTCGAGTCGATCGACCGAGCCCACGGCCATCGGCAGCAGGGCGCCCACGAACGCGAGCGCTTCGCCCGTGGGGCCTCGGACAAACCCGCGCGCCTGGAAGTAGCGGAACGACGCCTCGGCGATACGCGCGCCGTCGACCGCTTTCAGGTAGTGGCGGTTGATCCACGAGAGCTTGTCGGGGTCGAACACGCCGGCGCTCTTCCCGACGGCTTCGATGGTGAAGCGCCGTGCCAGCTCGTCGATCGGCAGAAGCTCGTCGCCGCCGCCCGGCGACCAGCCGATGAGCGCCAAGTAGTTGACGAGCGCCTCGGGCAGATAGCCGCGCTCGCGGAACTCGCGCACCGACGTCGCGCCGTGGCGCTTCGAGAGCGGCGTGTGATCGGGGCCGAGCACGAGCGCCAGGTGCGCGAACTTCGGCGGCGTGTAGCCGAACGCTCCGTACAGCAGCACCTGCCGCGGCGTGTTGGAGATGTGATCCTCACCGCGCACCACGTGCGTGATCTCCATCAGCGCATCGTCCACGACGACGGCGAAGTTGTAGGACGGGCGGCCGTCGGATCGCACGAGCACGGGATCGCCGATGACGTCCATGCCGAAGGTCACGTGCCCGCGGACCAGATCGTCGAATGAGACCTGCCCGTGGTCGGGCACGCGGAAGCGAACGACCGCGGGCTCGCCCGCGGCCACGCGGGCGCGGGCCTCCGCGAGCGGGATGTTCCGGCAGGCGCCGCCGTACCGCGGCGGGCGGCCTTGCGCGAGCGCCTTCTTGCGATCGGTCTCGAGTCGCTCCTGCGAGCAGAAACAGCAGTACGCGCGTCCCGCCGCGAGCAGCCGCTCGGCGTGCGACGCATAGAGCGCCAGGCGCTCCGACTGGCGGTACGGGCCGCGCAGTCCACCGACGTCGGGTCCTTCGTCCCACCCGAGCCCGAGCCAGCGCAGATCGTCGAGAATGCTCTGTTCGGACTCGGCGGTTGATCGCACCGCGTCGGTGTCCTCGATACGCAAGATGAGCGTGCCGCCTTGCCCGCGCGCGAGCAGCCAGTTGAAGAGCGCCGTGCGCGCGTTGCCGACGTGAAGTTGCCCGGTGGGGCTGGGCGCGAAACGGAGGCGCATTTTCATTGCTGATTGTCGATTGCTGGTACTAACGCGGCCTCACCAGCGCCACCGCGTGCGCCGCGATCGCCTCGCCGCGGCCCACGGCATCGACGCCCTCATGGGTCTTGCCTTTCACGCTGACCCGCGTCTCGTCGATGCCGAGCACGCCCGCGAGCGACGCGCGGATGGCCGCGACGTGCGGGCCGATCTTCGGCCTCTCGAGAAGGACGACCACGTCCACGTTCTCGACGGCGAAGCCGGCCGCGCCGACGGCGCCGACGGCGCGGCCGAGCAGGTCGAGCCCCGGCGCGTCCTTCCAGCGTGGATCGGTATCCGGAAACAGGCGCCCGATATCGCCGGCGCTCGCGCCGCCGAGGATCGCGTCGACGAGCGCGTGACAGACGACGTCGCCGTCTGAGTGACCGAGCGGCCCGCGCTCTGAGGCGATTCGCACGCCGGCCAGCACGAGCGGGCGCCCGTCGACCAGCCGGTGCAGGTCGTAGCCGGTTCCGACACGCGGCACCCCGACGGGCGCGCCCATGAGGAATCGCGCGAGCATGAGATCGTCCTCGGTCGTGATCTTCAGATTGCGCGCCTCGCCTTCGACCAGACGGACGCGGTGGCCGGCGCGCTCGGCGAGCGCCGCTTCGTCGGTCGCCTCGACGCCGCTCCGGCCGAGCGCGATCGCGTCGCCGAGCACGCCGGCGCGAAAGGCCTGCGGCGTCTGCGCGAGGTAGATGGTCTCGCGTGCAAGCGTGGCGCCGACAAACGGCCCGTCGCCGGAGGCCTGTTTCACCGAGTCGCGCGCGGCGAGCGCGGCCAGCGCCGCGCCCGACTCGGCCGCTGCGTCGATCGTGCGCGCGATGAGCGCTTCGCTCACGAGCGGCCGGGCCGCATCGTGAATGACGACGACATCCGCGCGGCCGGCGACGTCATCGAATCCGTTGGCGACCGAATCCTGCCGGCGCGGCCCGCCGGCGACAATCGCGATCGGTTTGCTCGCCGGTTCGAGCCGAACCTCTCCGCTCGCTCCGCTCGCGGCCAGCTCGGGCGGCAGAACGACGACAATCCCGTCGACGCGATCGCTCCTGACGAACGCGTCGACGCTGCGCTGCAGGATGCTCCGGCCGCACAGGTCCAGCAACTGCTTGGGCCGATCGGCGCCCAGACGGCGTCCCTGACCCGCGGCCGCGATGATCGCTACGACGTGCACATTTCCCACACGCATTAGGGTTCATTATACCGTCAGGATCTGCCGCTCGCGCTCGTGGCCGCCGGTGAATCGCGCGAGGCGCGCGGCGGTCACGGGAGCGGCGCTTCAGACGACGGCCGCGAGGTCGGGCGCGATCCGGATGAGGCTGGTCTCCATACTCCTATTATCGCGATGGGGCCCCGGACTCCGCTCTTCGAGCTTCGTCCAGGCTCGCCGAAGCCAGGCCCAGCCTGGCGGAGGCGGCCACCCCCATCGCCTGCCGCCGCTCTTCTCTCGTCATCGGCGGGGCCCCGGCACCCCGCCTGGCGCGCTCGCTCGTAGGGGCCCCTTCGCCCCACGCCGCTCGCGCGCTGATCTCGCTCGCGGCGGTGATTCGCGACAACGATCCGCTCAGTCAATCTTGCGTCGGCGAGGCCCCCAGCACCGCACCCGGCGCGTCCGCGGCGGGCGCATCGTCGGTCTGCACCGCTCTCGCGACGATGGCGCGCACGCGGTCGGCGAGCGCTCGCGCGTCCTCGCGCGTCAGGTCTTTGGTCGGGATGGGCTCGTGCACCGTGAGATCGACGGCGCCGGGGCAGGTCATCACACGCCCCTTCCGCATCACGTGACGGCTGCCCGAGACGCTCACGGGCACGACAGGGAGACCGGCGTCGATGGCGATGAGAAACGGCCCGCCCTTGAAGCGCGCGACGCCGCCGTCCCGGCTGCGCGTGCCTTCCGGAAAGACGATGAGCGACACGCCGTCGCCGACCAGCCGCGCCATACGCTTGAAGACCCCGGCGCCTGGATTGTCGCGCTGCACGAGCACGTGCCCCGTGCGCCGCAGGTGCCAGCCGAGGAACGGGAAGCTCCCCAGCGACGCTTTCGCCACGATGCGAAGCTGCAGCGGCATCGTGTCGAAGATCACGGGGATGTCGTAAATGCTCTGGTGGTTCGACGCCAGCACGTAGCTCGTGGACGGATCGAGGCGCTCGACGCCCGACGCTCGCACCGTCACGCCGGTCGTGCGCAGGATCAGGTGCGCCCAGAGGCGCGCGCACCGGTGCGCGAAGAAGCCGCGCCGGTCGAACAGGCTCGAGCTGATCGACAGCGTGCCGAGGATGATCGTGTAGACACTGATGGCGGGAATCAGATAGAAGACCGTCCGCCACCAGTGGAAGGGAGCGAGCCGCACCACCTGGCCTACGAAGCCGAGCGCGCCTTGCGCGGCCCTTCGTCCTTGTCGCGATCGCCCTTCTCCGCCCGCTCGGCCGCGGCCTGCGCCTGGGCGACCGCGCTCGCTTCGATGTAGCGGCCGAAGATCATCTTGCCCGCGGTCGTCTGCAGCACGCTCGTCACGACGACGTCGATGTTGCGCCCGATCATCTTGCGCGCGTTGTCCACGACGACCATGGTGCCATCGTCCAGATAGGCGACGCCCTGGTTGTACTCCTTGCCTTCCTTGAGGATGAACACCTGCATGAACTCGCCGGGCAGCACGACCGGCTTGAGCGCGTTGGCGAGCTCGTTGATGTTGAGCACCTCGACGCCGCGAAGCTGCGCGACCTTGTTCAGGTTGAAATCGTTCGTGACGATCTTGCCCTGGATGGTGCGCGCCAGCTCGATGAGCTTCAGATCGACCTCGCGCACGTCCGGAAAGTCGGCGTCCGACACCATCACCTCGACGCCGGACATCTTCTGGATCTTCTGCAGAATGTCGAGCCCGCGGCGGCCGCGATTACGCTTGAGCGAGTCGGCCGAGTCGGCGACGAGCTGCAGCTCCTTCAGCACGAACTGCGGGATCACCAGCGTGCCGTCGAGGAACCCCGTCTCGCAGACGTCGGCGATGCGGCCGTCGATGATGACGCTCGTGTCGAGCACCTTGTGGCGCTTCTGGGGCGCCGCGGCGCGGAAGAGGCCGACCAGGCGCGCCGGCTCGAGCCACTCGCCCCGGCGAGCCCCGATGACCAGCCCGAGGTAGGTCAGGCCGAGCAGCAGGAGACTTCGGAGAAACGCCGCCCGCGGGTTCGCCGGATCGACCCACACCAGGGCCGCGCCGATCGCGCGCGCGATGCCGAGGCCGATCGCGCCGCCGATCAGCGCGCCGAGTACGCCGGTGATGGAGGTCTGGCGGAGCCGGAACTCCAGAACGACGACCAGCGCCGCGAGCGCGAGGCCGAAGCCGACGTTGACGGCCGGATCGGCCGGGAGCGGCCTGAGCACGGCCGCCGCGTAGCCGACCGCAGCAACGAACAGCCCGCGGACAAGGATGAACCAGGCCATGAGGGGACTCCGATGATCGCGGTGATGAATGCCCGTCGGTTCCTGGCGTGCACCGGCAGATGATACCCCGATTCGCGATTGGCACGACCTACGTCCTTGTCGATCGGGCGATCGGGCGACACTCTCTGCGTCAGCTATCGGGCGATGAGGGCGTCGAGGGCCTCGGCGACCGTCCGGACGCTGATGAGCTCCAGGCCCTCGGGCGCGTCGGAGGGCGCGCAGTTGCCGGCCGGCAGGACGCAGCGGGCGAAGCCCATTTGCGCGGCTTCCTTCAGGCGGAGCGGCGCCTGCGCGGCGGCCCGCACCTCGCCGGCGAGACCGACCTCGCCGAAGACGGCCGTGGTCTCGCGGATCGGCCGGTTGCGCACACTCGACGCGACGGCCGCCACGACGGCCAGATCGGCCGCGGGCTCGTCGACGGTCATGCCGCCGGCGACGTTGACGAACACGTCCTCGCCGGCCAGATTCACCCCGACACGCTTCTCGAGGACCGCCAGCAGCAGCGAGAGACGATTCTGATCCAGGCCGTTTGTCATGCGCCGGGCGTAGCCGAAGGTCGTGGCGCTCACGAGCGCCTGCACTTCGACGAGGATGGGACGCGACCCCTCCATCGAGCACAGGACGGCGGAACCCGGCGCGCCAACGGGCCGCTCGGCGAGGAACAGCTGCGAGGGGTTGGGCACGGGCCGCAGGCCGGTGCCGGTCATCTCGAAGACGCCGAGCTCGCTCACCGCGCCGAAGCGGTTCTTGACGGCGCGGATCACGCGGTGCGAGTGGTGGCGCGC
>CAYHSN010000195.1:0-6495 GCA_964359235.1 uncultured Vicinamibacterales bacterium
TCGTCTGGCTGATCTTCGTCGTCTCGAGCTGCGTGCGCGTGCCGTCAATGCGGAAGCCGCGAAGCAGCGGCTGGGTGTAGCTCGCCGAGAGCGACGAGGTGTAGCTCGGATTACGAATGGCGAACGCGTTCGACGAGTCCTGGCGGTTGTTGTTGAACGTCAAGGAAAAGCTGCCGCCGCCCCACTGGACGTTCTGCGTCAGGCCGCCGAGCCACGTGACCGTTTCGGTATCCAGCTTGGTCGTGACGCCCGTCAACTGGCTGTTCGGGAGTGTGACCTGCGAGCGATTCCCGAATGTCGACGTCATCGTCGGTCGGTACGTGGCGTACAGGGCCGACAGCGTGTGGTCGTAGGTCAGGGGATTGAGCCGCTCGACGGCCAGATCGAGGTTCCGCTCGATCGCGCGCTGAACCGCCTCGTCGAGCTTGAGATCGACCACGGGAGGCGACGCTTGCGCTTGGGCTTGGGCTTGGGCGAGCGCCGCCCGCTTGAGTTCATCCAGATTGACCGCCGATTGCGCCGCCGTGCTCGATGGGACGGCCAGGCACACGGCGACGATCGCTGAGAAAAAGACAGACTTGCTCACGAAAACCTCCATCAACGCGTTGGATGACTGGATGGATGCCGCACGGGGCGGCTAGCGATAATGATCGCCCGACCGCCGGCGCGCACGCTGGCGGTCGACGATCGCCTTGAACTTCTCGTGCTGCTCGTTCGTGAGCAGCCGGTGGATGCGGTAGAGCATCAACATGCGCGTCTTGCTCATCTCGCTGCGCGCGCGCTCGACCGCGTCGATCTTGGCGGCGATCACGCTCTCGTCCGCCTTGTTCTCGCTGATGAGCGCTGACAGTTTCTTCTCGAGGCCGTCGAGCTCGGTCTTGAGCCCGCGCAGCTTCGGCAGGCTCGTGTGGAAGATCTCCTCGGCTTTCGCCGCCTGGTCGTCGGTCAGGCCGATCTCCCGGCGGACTTTCTCATCGGTCCACCACTTGTGCCGGTCCTGTGCGGACAGCCACCCGGACGCGAGCAGCAGCGTCGCAGCGGCGGTCGCCACAATCCTCGTAACCATCTGATTCCTCGCCCTTAACTTCACGTGAGCTATTACGCCAGGGGGCGGCGATTCGTTTACGACGCCGGGCCGGCGGGGACGGATTCGACCTGGCCCTCGCCGCCGTAGCCCGCCAGCGTCGCGATGACCTCGCCGACGATGTTGTTCGGTGTCGAGGCGCCGGCTGTGAGGCCGATGGCGAGCGCCCCGCCGGCGGGTAGCCAGTCCCGTGCCGTCCTCTCGATCATCCCGGCCGTCGATGGCGGGCCGATCGGGCGATGCCGGATCTCGGCCGGCGACACGAGGCACGTGCCGTCGGCGATGTGAAACGTCGGAACCCGTTCGGCGCACATCCGGGCCAGATTGCAGGTATTGCTGCTGTTGTAGCCGCCGACCACGATCGTCAGGCCGAGCGCCGTCTCGTCGAGAAGCGCGAGCACTGCATCCTGGCGCTCCTGGGTCGCGCTGCAGATTGTGTCGAACGCGCGGAAGTGATCGGCCAGCGCGGTCTCGCCGTAACGGTCGAGCATCGCCTGGCGCAGCATGCGCTCGATCTCGAGCGATTCCGACATGAGCATCGTGGTCTGGTTGGCGCAGCCGATGCGTTCGAGATCGCGAGCCGGTTCGAACCCCGGGGAGGCCTTCTGGTCGACGCGCGCGAGGAATGCCTCGCGCGGGCCGCCGTGGCGGATGTAGTCGCAGACCGCCAGCGCTTCCTGCTGATCCAGCACCACCAGATACCGTCCGTTCGGGTGTTTGAGCGCCTGAGACGCCGTCGCCCGCGTTTCCTCGTGGTGCACTTTGCCGTGAATCACGGCGGTGAATCCGTCCTGGGCGAAGCGCGCGACGTTCTTCCAGACGTTGAGCACCGATCCGCAGGTCGTGTCGACCAGGGTGCAGCCCAGGCGCTCGAACTGGAGCATCTCCGCCACGGTCACGCCGAAGGCCGGCAGAATCACCACGTCGTCCGGACCACGCGACTCGGCGCGTTCGCCCGGATCGCTCAGAAAGCGGATGCCCGCCGCGCGCAGGCGATCGTTGACGTGCGGGTTGTGGATAATCTCGCCCGTCAGGAACACGTGGCGATCCGGGAACCGCCGCCGCGCCTGGTACGCGTAGTCCACCGCCCGATCGACGCCGTAGCAGAAGCCGAACTCGCGCGCGAGGTGAATCGTGAGGCGGCCCGATGTGAGCCGGTAGTCGGATGCCTTCACGCGGTCGACGAGGGCGCTGTGGTAGGCCTGCGCCAACTCGCCGGCCACCGCGTCTTTCAGATCGAGACCCTTGCGGAAGATGAGGGGCGGCATTCGGCTGTTGGGGACGACTCCGTCAATTATACGGGGATTCCGGAGGCGCTCAGCGGAGGAGGGTCGCCTGGACCTCGCGAACGTGCGGCGTCAGGTCGTCGATGGCCCGCAGCTCTTCCACGCTTGGCGCGCTCGCCGCGGATTCCAGGTCGCTCAGGAACGCTTCCTCGTTGAACGACGCGGGCCGGGGCGCGGGGCCCCGCGCGGTGTCGCTTCGCGCGTCGGCCATCCGGGTCGCAGTTTGTCCGGAGCCGGCGCGCGCCGGGGCCTGCCGGCCCGGACGGAACTCGACGACGCTCCCCGCCACGAGGCCGATCAGCAGCCCGGCCGCCGCGGCCATGGCCACCCATCGGCGCGCCACGCGCCGCGCGACCGGCGCCGAGCGATGGAACGCGGGGAACGTGATGACGCGGGCCGGATGCGAGACGCGTTCGAGCCGTCGCAGGATGTGCGCGCGCTGCGCGGCCAGCCGGTCCGGCATGAAGACGCAGTCGGCAGCGTCGACGGCGTCGGTGCGGACGGTGTCCAGCATCGCGCGCACCTCGCCGAGGCGCTCCTGGCAGGCGCCGCACCAATCGAGGTGGGGATGCGCCGTGCCGTCGAGGCACGTCTCGACGAGCGCCTCGTCGCCGAGGTGTCCCGGCCAGAGTCCGCGCAAGAAGGTTCGCGATGGCCTCATGCTCACGATGCTCACGCTCGAGACGCGCGGCCGGCCGCCGGATGTCCGAGCAGCCGGCGCAGTTTCCTGACGGCGCGGAACAGATGCACCCGCACCGTCGATTCATTCAGCCCGGTCACGGCACCGACTTCGCGCGCCGAACAGCCCTCGATCTGGCTCAGCACGAAGACCAGCCTTTGTCGATCCGGCAACTGCCCGAGAGCCCGCGCGATCTGACGCCGTTGCTCGCCCTGCAGGAGCAGATCTTCCGGCGACGGCCGGCCCGACGCGGTGGTCTCGCCGGGATCCGCGTCCAGGCGTCCGCTGCCTGATCCCGGCCGCGGGACCAGCCAGCGTTCCCGGCGGTTCCGCGCCTTGATCCGGTCCAGGCAGCCGTTGATGAGGATCCGCGTGAACCAGACCTCGAACACCAGATCCTCGCGAAAGCCATCGAAGTGCGTGAACGCCCGGACGAACGCGTCCTGCACGGCTTCATCAGCCTCGGCCGCGTCGCGCACATAGTGAAACGCGATGCGGGAGGCGCGACGCTGGTGGCGCGTGACGAGCTCGGCGAACCGCTCGCGCGCCTCGTCCAGCCTCGCGCTGGAGACGAGCGCCTTGATCGCCGATGCCGCCCGGGCGTCCGCTTCGCGTCCCGCGGCGGTCGCCGGCGCCGGCTGCGCCACTGCACTCATGGATTACGTTCCAGGGGCCGGTTCGTTTACAGGCGGGCTCACCGTTCCCGCCCCATGATTATACGGGGGTTCAGCGCGAACGTTCGAGGCCGAATGCGCGCCGGGGTGTGCGGGCCGGGACGGGGCGGGTGACGCGCGCGTCGGTGCCCGGGTAGTAGAAGGACAGGATGGCCAGGGCGGTCGCGCCCTGTGTCGCCCGGGCCTGTGCACCGGTCTGGCACAGGCCCACGCCGTGGCCGAATCCGCGGCCCTCGAATACGAACCGGTCCCGTGCGCGACGCACGTCGAACCAGGCACTGCGGAGCGATCGCGCGCCGAAGACGCGCGTGACGGCGCCTCGGAAGTCTTCCGCGCGCACCGTCGTCTCGCGCGTTCCGCGAAGCCTGAGGTTGAGGACGCGGCCCGCCGCGTCGCGTCCGCCGATCTCGATCGCCGAGAGCCGAGCCCCGGCCGACGTCCGAGTCTCCCGGTTCAACGCGGCGGCGAGGTCGTTCGCGGTCGCTTCGAAGCGCCACGTCTGGTGGGATGCGCCGGCGGGCAGGTCGTCGCGCTGCGCGCGGAGATAGGGCCGCGGGGCGCCGCCCCAGAAATCGGCCGCCGCGCTCGTGTGCCCGCCGCAATCGGCGTGGAATAAGGCCGGGCCCGGCCGGCCGTCGTGCACGAGCACGACGCCCGCCGTGCGGGCCACGGCCCGCTCGGCAGGCGTGCGCCACGACGACGTCGCCCGGCGGCGCGGGTCGACGAGCTGGCAGTGGGTGGTGGCGCAGAGGTCGAATCCTTCGGCCGCGTGACGCCCGAGGTTGGCGGCGGCGTAAGTTCGGGCGACAATAGCCTGCACCTCGAAGAGGCGCCCGATGGCGACGGGGTCGGCCTTGGCCGGCGCGACCTCGGTCAGGATCGAGGCGAGCACGTACTCCTCGATTGGCATCTGACGAACGACGCCGGGCTGGCCTTCGAGGTGGCCCACGCGCACCGTCGCCGGCAGGAGTGGCGCGAAACCTCCGGGCAGGACGGGCGCAGGCTGCGGCGCGCACGCGGCGAGAGCCGCGGCGGTCGCGACGACGACGGCGGCGAGGCTTCGGCGCGTACGGAGGGCGCGCGATGAGGTCACGTTCGGCGTATCGGCGTCTCTCACCCAGAGGTTAGAGACCGCGACGAAGGGCAGGGACGCATGGCACGCATTCTTCTGATCGATGACGACCCCGGCGCGTTGAGCACGCTCTCCGTCATGTTGCGCCACGAAGGCTACGCCGTCGAGACGGCCGAGACCGGCGAGCGCGGGCTCGAGCTGGCGTTGAGCGGCATCTTCGATGTTGTGCTCTCCGACATGCGGATGCCCGGCATGTCGGGGCTCGACGTGCTTCGGCAGCTCCGCGAGCGCCGGATGGACACCGGCCTCATCATCATGACCGGGTACGGCACCATCGAGGCCGCCGTCGAGGCCATGAAGCTCGGCGCGGTCGACTTCGTACAGAAGCCGGTCTTCCGCGACGAGCTGCTCATGCGCGTGTCGTCGGCGGTCGAGCGGCGACAGCTCGCGCGCCAGGTCCGGGTGCTCGAACGCCGGCTCGACGTCGCGGATCCGCTGCGCGCGCTCATCGGCGAGAGCGAGCCGATGATCCGCGTGCGCGAGCTGGTGCGTCGCGTCGCCATCGCGCCCGGCACCGTGCTCATCACCGGGGAGACCGGCACGGGCAAGGAGCTCGTGGCCCGGGCGATCCACACCGAGAGCCCGCGTGCGGCCGGACCGTTTGTGACCTTCAGTTGCGCGCCGGTCAGCGAAACGCAGCTCGATCATGAGCTCTTCGGGCACGCCAAAGGCGCCTTCGCGGGCGCGACCGCCGCGCGCAAAGGCCTCATCGAGTACGCCGACGGCGGCACCCTGCTCTTCGACGAGGTCGGGCTGCTGCCGCGCGATCTGCAGGCGAAGCTCGATCGCGTGCTCGACTCCGGCGAGGTCCGGCGGGTCGGCGCGTTCGAGAGCCGCACGGTCGACGTGCGGTTCATCGCCGTCACCAACGCGGATCTCGCGGCGGCGGTGGCCGACGGACGGTTCCGCGCCGATCTGCTGCACCGGCTGAACGTCCACCTCGTGCACCTGCCGCCGCTGCGCGAGCGGTCCGGCGACACCGAAGTGCTCGTCGAGCATTTCCTCAAAGTGTACAGCGTGAACGCGCCGTGCGAGATCAGCGCGGGCGCCTGGCGGGCGTTGCTCTCGTACCAGTTTCCCGGCAACGTCCGCGAGCTCGAGCACATCGTCCAGCGCGCGGTCGCGATCGCACAGGATCGCACGATCGACCTCGCGGACCTGCCGGAGGCGGTCATCGCGGCGGCTGAAGCGGCGGTGCACGCTGACGAAGGCGGGGTGGCGGCGGCGCGCGATCGCACCGAGCGCAACGAGATCCTGACCTCACTCAATCGGCACCACGGCGATCTCGTCGCCGTCGCCGCGGACCTGCACGTCAGCCGCACCACGCTCTGGCGCCTGATGCGGAAGCACGGAATCCGCACACCAGGCGAGTGAGCGCCCGGGCCGGGGCGCACGTCAGGATTGTGAGATGACGTCACCCGGCGCCCGCGGTTGACTTCGGCGATCCGGGGCAGCTACGATCTGGCGCTTCGGATCCCACCCGACATCGCTGACGGGCACGACCGACTGGAGGAGATCGCGCGGGGCGCAGGGGCCCCGCCCCTCGACAAGCTCGGGGCGCTCTGAGCCAGTCGTCCCTCGGTCAACTCGGGACGGCCTGAGTGTGTCGAAGGCCGAAGAGCGCGAGCGACGCGCTTGGC
>CAYHSN010000196.1:0-6445 GCA_964359235.1 uncultured Vicinamibacterales bacterium
CGATCGTCCCCACGTTCACGTGAGGCTTCGTGCGCTCGAACTTCTGCTTGGCCATGAAAGTCCCTCCGTCGTCGGCAGACGACGCACCGGGTCTCCGGGGACCCGAACCTATCCCTTCGCCTTCGCCACGATCTCCTCGGCCACCGCCTGGGGCAGGGTCTCGTAGCGTGAGAACTGCATCGAGTACACGGCGCGCCCCTGCGAGATCGAGCGCATCCGCGTCGCGTATCCGAACATCTCCGCCAGCGGCACCGACGCCGCGATCACGCGGGCCTCCGAGCGTGTGAACATGCCCCCGATCCGGCCGCGGCGCGCCGACAGGTCGCCGATGATGTCACCCATGTACTCCTCGGGCACCACCACCTCGACGTCGAAGATGGGC
Organism: uncultured Vicinamibacterales bacterium; assembly: GCA_964359235.1. Lineage (GTDB taxonomy): Bacteria > Acidobacteriota > Vicinamibacteria > Vicinamibacterales > JAHECP01 > CAYHSN01. Next base: position 383 of record CAYHSN010000196.1, read on the forward strand.
TCGAGCAGGCGCGGCCTGGCCTTGTGGCAGGACTCCTTGAAGGCCATGGAGGCCGCGATCTTGAACGCCATCTCCGACGAGTCCACCTCGTGGTAGGAGCCATCGAGCAGCGTCACCTTGACGTCCACCATCGGGTATCCGGCGAGCACGCCGGTGCGCATCGCCTCCTCGACGCCCTTCTCCACCGCCGGGATGAACTCCTTGGGGATGGCGCCGCCGACGATCTTGTTCTCGAACTCGAAACCCCTGCCCGGCTCCCGCGGCTCGACCCTCAGCGTGACGTCCGCGAACATGCCCTTGCCGCCGGTCTGCCGCACGAAGCGGTGGCGCGTCTCGGCCGGCACCGAGAGGGTCTCCTTGTAGGCCACCTGCGGCTTGCCGACGTTCGCCCGCACGTTGAACTCCCGCATCATGCGGTCCACGAGGATCTCGAGGTGCAGCTCGCCCATGCCCGAGATGATCGTCTGACCGGTCTCCTCGTCGGTGCGCACTCGGAAGGTCGGATCCTCCTCGGACAGCCGCTGGAGCGCATTCGCGAGCTTCTCCTCGTCGGCCTTCGACCTGGGTTCGATCGCCACGTCCACGACCGGCTCGGGGAACGTCATGGCCTCGAGCACGATCGGATACTGCGGATCGCACAGCGTGTGGCCCGTGCTCACCTTCTTGAAGCCGATGCCGGCGGCGATGTCGCCCGCGTAGACCTCGCTGATCTCCTCGCGCTTGTTCGCGTGCATCTGGACCAGGCGGCCGATGCGCTCCTGGCGTCCGGTCGCGGCGTTCAAGACGTGGTCGCTCGTCCGGATCGAGCCGGAGTACACGCGGAAGAACGTGAGCTTTCCGACGTAGGGGTCGGTCATGATCTTGAAGGCCAGCGCCGAGAACGGCTCGTCGTCGCTGGACCTGCGCGTGACGTGCTCGAAGGTGTCGAGCGTGTGGCCCTCCACCGGCGGCATCTCCGGCGGCGACGGCAGGAAGTCCACGACCGCGTCGAGCAGGCGCTGGACGCCCTTGTTCTTGAACGCCGAGCCGCACAGCACCGGGTTGATGGAGCCCTGGAGCGTGCCGTTGCGCAGCGCACGCCGGAGGTCTTCCGAGGTGTAGGGCTTCTCGTGCAGGTAGTCGTCGAGCAGCTGCTCGTCGAACTCGGCGATCGACTCCAGCAGGTGGTACCGCGCCTCCTTGGCCTGCCGCGCCAGGTCGCGCGGGATGTCGTGGACCTCGAAAGTCGTCCCCTGGCTCTCCTCGTTGTAGGTGACGGCCCTCATCTCGACGAGGTCGATGAGCCCCTGGAACTGGTCGCCCGCGAACATCGGGATGTGGATGGGCACCGGGCGCGCGCCGAGCCGGTCCCTCATCATCTGGACCGCGTTGTCGAAGTCGGCGCCGACGCGGTCCATCTTGTTGACGAACGCGATGCGCGAGACGCGATACTTGTCCGCCTGGCGCCAGACCGTCTCGGACTGGGGCTCCACGCCGCCCACGGCGCAGAACACGGCGACCGCTCCGTCGAGGATGCGCAGGCTGCGCTCCACTTCGACGGTGAAGTCCACGTGGCCCGGGGTGTCGATGATGTTGATCCGGTGGTCGCGCCAGAAGCAGGTCGTGGCGGCGGAGGTGATCGTGATGCCGCGCTCGCGCTCCTGCTCCATCCAATCCATCGTGGCGGCGCCTTCGTGCACCTCGCCCACGCGATGGATCCGGCCCGTATAGAAGAGGATCCGCTCGGTCAAGGTGGTCTTGCCGGCGTCGATGTGGGCCATGATCCCGATGTTCCGGTACTGATTCAGCGCATTCAGCCGAGGCATCAGCGTTCGATTCCTGTCGTCCGATGGGAGACCGCTAAGACACCACCTGCCTTTCTGTCGTAGAAAGCGCGGTGATGGGATTCTCGACCATCCGCAGTGTTGAGACCCGGCCCCGGCACCTGATCCCGGGGGTTCGAGTCCAGGCCGGCATGGCGCCGGCCTTCACCCGTCGATGGTAAGTTGATGGACCTCTCGTTCCTTGCCCGGGAAGCCTCCCCGGGCCCGGAATCACCAGCGATAGTGGGCGAAGGCCTTGTTGGCCTCCGCCATCTTGTGCGTGTCTTCGCGTTTCTTGACCGCTCCGCCCTCGTTCCGCGCGGCCGCCATGATCTCCTGGGCGAACTTCTCCGCGAACGTATGGTCGGCGCGCTGGCGCGCGAACGAGATGATCCAGCGCGTCGCCAGGGCGTTGCGGCGGTCCGGCCGGACCTCGACCGGGACCTGGTAGTTCGCGCCACCCACGCGGCGCGACTTCACCTCGAGCAGGGGCTTCACGTTCGTCATCGCCTGCTTGAGGATGGTCATGGCGTCCTGGCCGGTCTTCTGCTCGACCATCGCCATCGCGCCATAGAAATGGCGCTCGGCGACCGACCGCTTCCCGGCCGACATGATGCTGTTGACGAACCGCGTCACCAGGACGCTGTCGAACTTGGGATCCGGCACCGACTCGCGGCGCGGGACGTAGCCTTTGCGAGGCATCGGATGCTTCCTCTCGATGTGCGCGGCTCAGACCGCCGCGCCACTACCGCGCCGCCCGGCCCGCCCCTGCGGGGGCCCCGGCGCCTGCCCTGCCCGTTACTTCGACTTCGTGCCGTACTTGGAGCGGCTCTGCTTGCGCCCGCTCACCCCGCTCGCGTCCAGCGTCCCGCGCACGATGTGGTAGCGCACGCCCGGCAGGTCCTTCACGCGGCCCCCGCGGATGAGCACGATCGAGTGCTCCTGCAGGTTGTGGCCCTCGCCCGGGATGTAGCAGGTCACCTCCACCCCGTTCGTGAGGCGCACGCGCGCCACCTTGCGCAGCGCCGAGTTCGGCTTCTTGGGCGTGGTCGTGTACACGCGGGTGCACACGCCCCGCTTCTGCGGGCACGCCTTCAGCGCCGGGGCGCTGGTCTTCGATTTCACTCGCCGCCGCCCGTGGCGGACGAGCTGGCTCAGAGTCGGCACAGACAACCTCCAACCTCTTGTCGACAATGGGATTGCGCGGTAAGGCAGGCCACGGCATCCGCGAGGGTAAGACATGCGCCGTCGCCGCGCAGACCGGGCACACTAGGGCTATGACCGATTCCTGTCAAGCGGTCTTGGCCCCCTCGTCTTCCTCCAGCACCAGCGACGCCTCCACCTGCTTCTCCGCCTCGAGCTTCAACTTGCGGTAGCCGGACATGCCCGTCCCGGCCGGGATCAGGTGCCCGATGATGACGTTCTCCTTGAGGCCCCTGAGGAAGTCCACCTTGCCCTGGATCGCCGCCTCGGTCAGCACCCGGGTGGTCTCCTGGAAAGAGGCCGCCGAGATGAAGCTGTCCGTGGACAGCGAGGCCTTGGTGATGCCCAGCAGCAGCGGCTGGAACGTGGCCGGGCTCTGGCCCTCGCGCAGCATGCGCTCGTTCTCCTCGAGCACCACCAGCCGGTCCACGTGCTCGCCCTCGAGGAACGTGGTGTTGCCCGGATCCTCGATGCGGACCTTCTGCAGCATCTGGCGCACGATGGTCTCGATGTGCTTGTCGTCGATGCGCACGCCCTGGAGGCGATAGACTTCCTGGATCTCGTTGACCAGGTATTCCTGGACCTCCTCGATGCCCTTGATCTTGAGGATGTCGTGCGGGTTGATGGGACCCTCGGTGAGCCGGTCGCCGGCCCGCACCTGGCTGCCCTCCTGGACGTACATGTGCTTGCCCTGCGGGATCTGGACCTCCTGCGCCTCCCCGTCCTCGCCCCGGATGATGAGCTTGCGCATGCCGCGCGAGACCCCGCCGAACTCCACCCGTCCGTCGATCTCGGACACGATCGCGGCGTCCTTGGGCCGGCGCGCTTCGAACAGCTCGGCCACGCGCGGCAGGCCGCCGGTGATGTCGCGGGTCTTCGAGGCCTCGCGGCGCGTCTTGACGAGCACGTCGCCCGCCACGACCGCCTGGCCGTCGCGCACCTCGAGGCGCGCGCCCGTGGGCAGCGGGTAGTGTCCCAGCTTGTTCCCGCTCGGTCCGACGATGTCGATGGCCGGCTGCAGCTCCTTGTTGCGGTCCTCCATGATCACCAGGAGCTTGAGGCCGGTGGTGTCGTCCACCTCGTCGCGCACCGTGACCTTCTCCTTGATGTCCACGAAGCGCACGGCCCCGGACTTCTCGGTCACGATCGGCTTGCTGTAGAGGTCCCAGTCGAAGATCGGCTGATCCGCCCCCACCGCCTGGTGGTCCTTGACGAACAGGTGTGCGCCGTAGGGCACGGTGTAGCGCTGGCGCACGCGGCCGGCCGCATCCTGCAGCTCGATCTCGGCGCCCTCGCGGCTGACCGCGACCTTGATCCCATCGCGGTAGTCCACCGTCTCCAGGTTCACGTACCGGACCACGCCGGCTTCCTTCGCGGCGGTGCGCGACTGCTCGACGATGCGGCCAGCCACGCCGCCGATGTGGAACGTGCGCAGGGTGAGCTGGGTGCCCGGCTCGCCGATCGACTGCGCGGCGATCACGCCCACCGCCTCGCCCAGGTCCACCGGGCGGCCGGTCGCGAGGTTGCGGCCGTAGCACTTCGCGCACACGCCGCGCCGCGCGTCGCAGGTGAGCACCGAGCGGATCTTCATCTTGTCCAGGCCCGCGCGCGCCGCCTCCTCGATGCGCTCCGCGATCTCCTCGTCGATGAGCTGGCCGGCCTCGACGATGAGCTCGTTCGAGATCGGGTGCACGACGTCCTCGGCCGCCACGCGCCCCAGCACGCGGTCGGCGAGCGGCTCGATGACGTCCTCGCCGTCCTTCAGGGCCCCCACCGAGAGCCCGCGGATGGTGCCACAGTCCATCTCGTTGATGATGACGTCCTGCGCCACGTCCACGAGCCGCCGCGTGAGATAACCGGCGTCCGCGGTCTTGAGCGCGGTGTCCGCGAGACCCTTGCGCGCGCCGTGCGTCGAGATGAAGTACTCGAGCACGGACAGACCTTCCTTGAAGTTGTGGGTGACCGGCGACTCGATGATCTCGCCGAGGCCGCCGGTGATCTTCTTCTGCGGCTTCGCCATCAGGCCGCGCATGCCGGCGAGCTGGCGCACCTGTTCGCGATTACCGCGCGAGCCCGAGTCCGCCATCATGAAGATCGGGTTGAACCCGTCGCGGTCCGACGACAGCCCTTCGAACGTCACCTGCTCCACGTCGGTCGTGGCGTGGGTCCAGGTGTCGATCACCTTGTTGTAGCGCTCGCCCTCGGTGATCACGCCGCTCCGGTAGTTGGCGTTGATCTGGTCCACGTCCTTGCGGGCCGAAGCGATGATCCCGTCCTTCTCGGGCGGGATGCGCACGTCGTCGATGCCCACGGTGAAGCCCGCCTGGGTCGCGTACTTGAAGCCCAGGTCCTTGAGGTCGTCGAGCAGGTCCGACGTGACCTCGGAGCCGAGCCGTGAGTAACAGTCGCCCACCAGGTTCTCGAGCCGCTTCTTGTCCATGATCTCGTTGATGAAGCCGAGCTCGCGTGGCAGCACTTCGTTGAACAGCACCCGCCCGGTGGTCGTCACGACGAACGGGCCGTTCGCCGGCTTCACGAGCGGCACGCTGTCGGCGCGCAGCGCGATCTGGCCGTGCAGCGCGATCTCGTCGTTGTCCCACGCCGCGCGGACCTCGCCCGGGCTGTAGAAGGTGCGCAGCCGGCGCGGATCGTCCGCCGCGAGCTTCGCGTCCTTCGCGCGCGGGTTGACCGTCTCGCCGCGCGACTTCGTGAGGTAGTGGCAGCCGAGCACGATGTCCTGGTTCGGCGTGGCGAGCGGACGCCCGTTGGCCGGCGACAGGATGTTGTTCGTCGAGAGCATGAGCAGGCTGGTCTCGATCTGCGCCTCGAACGAGAGCGGGACGTGCACCGCCATCTGGTCGCCGTCGAAGTCGGCGTTGAACGCCTGGCACACCAGCGGGTGGATGCGGATCGCTTTGCCCTCGACGAGCACCGGCTCGAAGCCCTGGATGCCGAGGCGGTGCAGCGTCGGCGCGCGGTTCAGGAGCACCGGGTGGTTCTCGATGATCTCGCCGAGGATGTCCCACACCTCGGGCTTCTCGCGCTCGACCAGCCGCTT
>CAYHSN010000197.1:0-3591 GCA_964359235.1 uncultured Vicinamibacterales bacterium
TGTATCGCCCCAAGCGGAAATAGGCAACGAGGCAGGCGGGCGCGGAGCGGAGCGGGGCGCAGGGGTCCCCGCGAGCGACGCGCTTGGCGGGGTGCAGGGGCCCCCGCCACGGGTGAAAAATGAGGACGGGCCTGCTCGGCGGCACGTTCGATCCGATCCACGCCGGCCATCTCGACGTCGCGCGCGCCGCGCGGCAGGCGCTGGCGCTGGACGAGGTGCGGCTCCTGCCTGCCGGGGTCCCGTCGCATCGCCACGATGGCCCGCGCGCGTCGGGATACCATCGCTTTGCGATGGTGGCGCTCGCGGTGCTCGACCAGCCCGGCTTGGTGGCGTCGGATGTCGAGCTGAGGGCGTCCGTCCCGTCCTCTACGGCCGCCACACTCGATCGGATGGCTCGCCTCGGCCACGTACCGTTGCAGCTTTTCTTCATCACCGGGGCCGACGCCCTTGCAGAAATCGCGACGTGGCGTGACTATCCGGACCTGCTTGACCGCGCGCACTTTGTCGCCGTGTCGCGGCCAGGCTGCCCGGTTGCGACCCTGCGCGAGCGCCTGCCCGCCCTGGCGCCACGCATGATCGACGTGCACTCCGAACAGGACGAGACGGCGGCCTCGCGCGACAAACCCTCGATCTTTCTGCTGGATGCGGTCACGAAGGACGTCTCGTCGACGGCGATTCGGCAACGTCTCGCGGATGGACTTTCGCTGGCCGGCCTCCTGCCGGATCTGGTCGAACGCCACATTCGGCACCATCATCTCTATTCGCCGCACGCTCCCGCGGCAGACGACTTGCATGGCCAAGACTGAACGCACTCGCAAACGGACAGGCGCCGGGAAGCTCCCGGCGGCGCTCGTGACAGCGGTCGAGGCCGCGCGCGCCAAGAAGGCCGGCGACGTGGTGCTGTTGGACCTTCGCCGGGCGGCGGCATTCACCGACTATTTCCTCGTCTGCACGGGACGCAACGTGCGCCAGGTGAAAGCCATCGCCGACGCGATCGAGGAGGCGCTTGTCGCCGCCCGCGCCAAACCGTCGCTCGTCGAGGGCTACGGCCGCGCCGAGTGGGTCCTGATGGACTTCTTCGATTTCGTCGTGCACGTCTTCACGCCCGATACGCGGCGCTTCTACGCGCTCGAGCGCCTCTGGGGCAGCGCCGTGCGCGTCGAGTTCCCCGACGCCGAGGACGCCGCCGACGCCGATCGTTCCCCGCGACGGCCATGACGCGTGCCGGCCTGATCGCGCGCAGCACCGCCATGCGGGAGTTGATGCGCCAGGTCAGGCGCTTCGCCCTCACCGACGCCAACGTGCTCATCACCGGCGAAACCGGCGTCGGCAAGGACGCGGTCGCCGAGGCGCTGCACGCGAGCGGTCCCCGGCGCCAGCACGCGTTTGTCAGGATCGACTGCCCCAGTCTGCCTGCGAGCCTGCTCGAGGCCGAACTCTTCGGGCACGAGCGGGGCGCCTTCACCGACGCGTCGACCGCGCGGGCCGGACGCTTCGAGCAGGCGGGCCGCGGCACCGTGTATCTCGACAACGTGAGCGAGCTGCCGCTCGACGTGCAGGGCAAGCTGCTGCGCGTGGTCGAAGACAAGCGGATCGAGCGGCTCGGCGCGACGGCGCCCGTCGACATGCTTGCGCGCCTCGTCGCGTCGGCCAGCTCGGATCTCGAGGACAGCGTGCGCCGGGGCCTGTTCCGTGACGATCTCTACCACCGCTTGCGTGTGCTGCCGCTGCGGATTCCGCCGCTGCGCGACCGTCGCGTCGACATCGCGCCGCTCGCACGCCGGTTCCTGCACGACGCGGCCCGGCGCCAGGGACGCCGCAGTCTCACGCTGACGTCCGCGTCGGTCGCCGCGCTCGAGCGCCATCCCTGGCCGGGCAACGTGCGCCAGCTCCGGCACGTCATCGAGCGTGCCGTCGTCGACGCCGCTCCGGCTCGAACGATCATCGACACCAGCGACCTGCCGATCGAGGTCCTGGATACTCCGGACGCCTACTTCGGCGCAGCCGGCACGCCACGACCGAGGCTGGAAGAGGTCGAGCGCCGGTACATCGAGCTGGTGCTCCGGGAGGTCCGCGGCAACCAGACACTCGCCGCGCGCATCCTCGGCATCAGCCGCAAGGCGCTCTGGCAGAAACGCAAGAGACTCTCCGCCGGCTGACCGCATGCGCTTCGATCTGGTGAGATCCGCCGCAGACGGCCTGTTGGCCGTCCTGATCGCGCCCTCGTGCGCGGCGTGCCGGCAGGTGCTCGACGCGCCGCGCCGGGGACCCGTCTGCGCCGCGTGCTGGTCGGCGGTCCACCCGATCACTCCGCCGGTCTGCGAGCGCTGCGGAGACCCGCTGCCGTCGTGGCGCGTCATCAGCCAGCAGCTCGCGCTGTGCCCGCGGTGCCGACGCCGCCCGTCCGCGATCGATCGCGGCCGCGCGATCGGCGCCTACGACGGCGCGCTGCGCGACATCATCCACGCGCTGAAGTACGACGGCCGCCGCTCCATCGCGATCCCGCTCGCGCGCCTGATGACGGCCCACGGCGCGGCGATCCTGCAGGGCGCGGACGTCGCCGTCCCCGTGCCGCTTCACCGGCGGCGTTTGCGGGCGCGCGGCTTCAATCAGGCGGCGGAGCTGGCGCGCGCGCTCGGGCTGCCGGTCGTCGACGCGCTCAGCCGCAACAGGCCCACGGCGTCCCAGACGGATCTGCCAGCCGGACAGCGTCATCGGAACGTGCGTGGCGCGTTCGATCCCGGACGCCGCTGGCTGATGAGGAAGGCCCCGGAGGTGCGCGGGCGTACGATCGTGCTGGTGGATGACGTGAGCACGACCGGCGCGACGCTGGAAGCGTGCGCGCGCGTGCTGAAGGCCGCCGGCGCGCGCGACGTGCGCGCGCTCACCGCGGCGCGAGTCGTGCTGCAACGGCCGTAGCCACCTCAGCCGCGACGGCCTCACGCGCCCGCTCCCCGTCAATCCGAAGCCAGCCCGGCTGCATCGCCTGGCGCTGATAACTCGCGCGCACGCGCGAGAGCAGCGCCAGATCCCGCTCGTAGCGATCGCGACCCGCTGCCTTTCGCCGCGCGGCCGTTTCCGGCACGATGTCCAGGAAGACGGTCAGGCCGGGCCACGGCAGAAAACGCTGCGTGCTCGTGAGCCAGTCCGGATCCAGCCCGTGCGCCTCTCCGTAGGCCACGCTCGAGGCGACGTAGCGATCGCACAGCACGATGACGCCGTCGGCGAGCCAGCGCTCGAGACGGGACCGATACTCGTAGCGGTTCGCGATGAAGAGGAGCTGCATGACATCCGGGCCGAACTCCCGCTCTCCCCGAAGGGCCCGCCCGATCTCCCGTCCGATGGGCGTCTCGTAGTCAGGGAAGACCAGCAGCCGGCACTGATGGCCGAGACCTTCCACAGAAGCCTGCAGCCGCTTCGCCTGGGTCTCCTTCCCGCTCTGATCCAATCCCTCGAACGCGATGAGCAATCCGGCCATGACTGGTTGCTGAGCGGCGGGCCTGAAGGCCCGCCTCTACTGGTGACTTCAGTCGCGCCCCAAGCCGGACTCAAGTCCGGCGCTACGACGATCTCTACTCGTTCCTCGTTCCT
>CAYHSN010000197.1:3691-6438 GCA_964359235.1 uncultured Vicinamibacterales bacterium
CTCGTTCCTCGTTCCTACGTCTCGAACGCCAGGAGATCCTCGATCGTCTGCCGCCGGCGGACGATCCGCCACGCCTCGCCGTCGACCAGCACTTCGGCGGGCAGCGGTCGCCGGTTGTAGTTCGACGCCATCACGAACCCGTACGCGCCGGCGTCGAGGATCGCGAACAGATCGCCGACACACGGGCTCGCGAGCGTGCGCCCGCTTCCGAGGACGTCGCTCGATTCGCAGAGCGGTCCGACGAAGTCGCAGGTGATCGGCGTGCTCTCCCGCCGCTCCAGCGGCTCGATGCGGTGATAGGCGCCGTACAACGCCGGGCGCAGCAGCTCGGTCATCCCGGCGTCCAACACCACGAACACCCGATCCGGTCCCTGCGGCTTGACGTCGACGACGCGCGAGACGAGCGCGCCCGCTGGCCCGACCAGGGCGCGGCCGGGTTCGATGATGAGCGCCAGCCCTGAGTCGCGCGCGGCTGACAGAATCGCCGACGCGTAGTCTGCGATCGAGACCGCCGGTTCGTTCTCGTACACGATTCCGAGACCGCCCCCGAAATCGAGATGTTCGAGAGGCACGCCGGCATCGCGCAGTTCGCGTGAGAGGCGAACCAGCGTCGCGGCCGCGCGGCCGATCGGCTCGAGGTCGACGATCTGCGAACCGATGTGCACGTGCAGGCCCACCAGCGAGAGGGCGGGCCACCTCCGAACAGTTCTGCAGATGTCGGCGGCCTCGCCGAGGGGCACGCCGAACTTGTTGATGCGCCGGCCCGTCGAGATGTGCGGGTGGCTGCGCGCGTCGATGTCCGGATTCACGCGCAGCGCGACCCGCGCGCGCACGCCCCGCGCCCGCGCGAGCGCGTCGATGCGGGCGAGCTCGCCGGCCGACTCGGCGTTGATCGTCTTGAGCCCGAGGCCGACGGCGCGCGCGAGCTCGTCGGGGGTCTTCCCCACTCCCGTCAAGACCACGTCGGCTGGCGCGAAGCCGGCCCGCAGCGCGACGTCGACCTCGCCGATCGAATTGGCGTCGGCGCCGCAGCCCAGGCTGCGCACGAGCCGCACGAGCGCCAGATTGGAATTCGCCTTGAGGGCGTAGTGGACGGCGCAGGCATGGCCGGCGAAGGCCGCCTGGAACTGCGCGACCCGCTCCCGCACGACGCCCGCGCTGTACACGTAGAACGGCGTCGCGTCGGTTTGCGCCAGCGCCGTGAGCGGCACGTCATCGCAGAACAGCGTGGCGCCTCGCCGGTGAAAGCCGATCAACGGGTCCTGAGTCCTCTCGGGAGAGGTCCGGGCCGCTGGTCCACTCGCGATCTGCCGTGACGCGCGGAACGGCCCGACAAGAGTGATGATTGTACGCGCAACGCCGAGACTCGATCCAGCATGAAGCGGTCGCCTTGGGTCCCCGGGGCAGACGGCGTGGTCACTTGAGGGACGCGCGCGAGGTCTGTTATGATGCCGGCCGTCCCGCCGGTCTGCCGCGCTGAAGCATGTCCGTAGACTCCCGGGCCACGCCATCGGCGACCCCCGATCGATTGATCGAGGAGTGTCTCAGCGGCAACCAGGCCGCCTGGGAGACCATCGTTCGTCAGCACTGGCGCAAGGTCTTCAACCTCGCCTACAAGTTTGTCGGCAAGCACGACGAGGCCGAGGACCTCGCGCAGGACATCTTCCTGAAGCTCTTCAAGGCGCTCGCGACATTCGACCGCCGCGCCAATTTCCAGACCTGGCTGATCAGCATCAGCCGGAACCTGTGCATCGACCACTATCGTAGTGTACGCAAGGAGCGCGAGACGATCGCCCGCGAGGTCGATGCCTCCACGCTGTCCCCGACCTCGCACGAAATCGGGCCGCTCGTGGCGCTCGAGCGGCGGGACCTGCGCGAGCTGCTGCGGCAGGCGCTCGATCACCTGCCGCCCACGCTGCGGACGGCGGTCGTGCTGCGCGATCTGCAGGAGCTGTCGTACCAGGAAATCGCGGATCAGTTGGGACTTCCAGAAGGCACGGTGAAGTCGCGCATCAACCGGGGTCGCATCGAGCTGGCCCGGCAGATCAGGCGGATGCAGGCGAGCCAGGCGGGGCGCCAGCCGGCGCGCGACCCCAGGAGCGGAGAATCCGAATGAACTTGAGCACCGATCGCACGCACGGCATTCCGATCGTCCGCGTCAAGGAAACGCGGCTGATCTATCCCCTGCTCTCCGAGTTCGCGAGCGCGGTCGCCGCGCTCCTCGCGTCCGGCGAGAAGCGCGTGATCGTCGACCTCGCGACCGTGGGATACGTCGACAGCGCCACGATCGGCTGCCTGATGGATCTCTACCGGCAGGCGGCCACGACGGGCGCGTCGCTCAAGCTCGCAGGCGTGCAGAAACGCGTCGAGACCATGCTCACCATGACGGGCGCTCAGAACTTCCTCGAAGTTCACCCGGACGAGCAGAGCGCCGTCAAGAGCTTCGGAGGGTAGCATGCGCACGATCAGGACGACCACGGGCGCGGAGATCCTCCTCGACGGCGATCTGCTCGTGATCGTGGAAACGCTCTACCGCGAGGTGACGCTCCGCCGCGAGCTGAAGTACACCTTTGAGGACATGGTGCGGGAGATCCGGCACCTCATCGAGCAGATGACCGATGAGGAGCGCCGCCAGTACCTCTCCGAAAGCCTGTTCCTGAACACCGTCACCTACGAGAACGACAGACTCGGGCAGGTCATCAAGAAGCTGCCCACGGACGCCTGATCCCGGGCTTCCCCACACGTAA
>CAYHSN010000198.1:0-6399 GCA_964359235.1 uncultured Vicinamibacterales bacterium
AGACACGTCATGGTGAAACCCCTGGGCGAAGAGCGAAACCTGGACGACGTCGCCAGGTTCATCGTTGCGGGCAAGGCCGGCGACTTCGTCTTCCGTGAGGGCGACAGCACCGCCGAGATGTACATCATCCAGGATGGGCAGATCGAGATCGTGAAGCAGTACGCGGGTGAGGCGCGTCAAATCGCGGTGCTCGAGGCGGGGGATTTCTTCGGCGAGATCTCCTTGCTCGAGGAGCAGCCGAGGGAAGTGTCCGCGCATGCCCTCACGGACTACCGCCTGCTGCGCATCGACCATTCCACGTTCGATCAGATCGTCCAGGAGAACCCGGAGATCGCCATTCGGATGCTGCGCAAGCTCTCGCGGCGTCTGCGTGAGCACCAGGAAGCCGACTTGAGGGCGGCGCAGATCGCGATGGGCGCGCTCAGGCCCCTTGCCGAGGTGTCGAAACCGCCGGCGGCGCCCGAGGAAACGCCAAAGGCGCCCGCAGTCCTGCACGCCCGCCTCGTCCACTCACCGTCGGGAACGGAGTTTCGGCTCCCGGACGGCGCGGAGGCGACCATCGGCCGCATCGATCGCGCCACCGGTCTGGCGCCGGACGTCGACCTCACGGAGGTCGACACCGAGAAGACGCTCAGTCGTCGCCACGCGAAAATCCTTCGACGCGGTCGCGAGTTCTACCTGCGTGAGGAGATGGGTACGCGTAACGGCACGTTCGTCAACGGCGAGCGGATCAAGACTGGTGTCGAGGTCAAGCTGAATGATGGCGACCGCCTCCGTTTCGGTTTGGTCGAGACGGTCTTTCACTGTCGCTGACAGCAACGCTGCGCCCACCGGAACGTTGCAACCGTCACAGCAACGCATCTCAAGATGATGTAGCCGAACGATGAAGCGACAGACCCCGCGGCGCGGACTTGCGGCTGCCGTCACATCCATCCTGCTGGCCGGATGGGGCTCGAGCGTGCTCGGCGCGGCGCAAACACCCGCGCCGGCAAGGGCGGCGGAGCTGAAGTTCCACCAGTACCTGCAGCAGCACTGGTCGCTCGAGCAGGGCCTGCCGCAGGTCGCCGTCGGCGATCTGGAGCAGGACGCGCGAGGGTTCCTGTGGGTCGCGACACAGGACGGCCTGGCCCGCTTCGACGGCGTCGAGTTTCAGGTCTTCAACACCACCAACACCCCCGGCCTCGCTGGCAACAACATCGTCCGGCTCGCGCTCGACGAGGGCGGCGCGCTATGGATCGGCACGCGGACGGGACTTAGTCGCTTCGATGGCGTGTCGTTCGCCGACGTGCGCGCCGACGGCGCGAGCCTCGGCACGATCCACGGCCTCACACCCGCGCCAGGCGGGATGTTGATCGCGAGCGACTCGGGACTGTTCCGCGCGACGGGCACGGCGCTGGACCGGGTTCCCGGCGGGCCCGAGCAACGGGTCTTCTTCGCTGCCCCCGAGCCCGACGGCGGCATGCTCGTCGGACTCTCGGGCGTTGTCCGGCAGATCGGACGGTCGGGCACGCGCGCGCTCTCGCTCGCGGCGTACGGCGATGGCGTGATTCCGAAGCTCCACCTGCGTGGATGCGGCGGCGCGTGGATCGCGACGACAGCGGGACTCCTGCGCCTGACCGAGGGTCGCTACGTTCGCTACAACAAGCTCGACGGGCTGCGGTTTGCTGCGACGTGGGCCATTCATGAAAGCCGCCGCGGCGGACTCTGGGTGGGCGGACAAGGCGGCGTCGCGCGCTTTACGAACGGCCGCTTCGAGGAACTGGCGAGCGCCGCGCGCGAGCCGGCCGAGCGCGTGGTGACGACGCTCCTCGAAGATTCTGCGGGCCGGCTGTGGACCGCCACGCGGACCGGACTCACGTGGACCGATCTCGCGTCGAGCCGCACGGCGCGCGTCCTCGAGGCCATGGTGCTGGCGCTGGCGGAAGCGCCCGACGACACGATCTGGATCGGCGGACTGAGCGGTCTCCACTCATTCCGCGCCGGCCGCCTCGAGCGCCACGGCGAGCCGGAGGGCATCGCACGGGTGAGGGGCCTCCTCGTCTCGGCTCGGCACGGGCTGGTCGTGGGGACCGAGCAGGGCGTGTTCGTGACATCGAGCGGCGCCAGGGCGTTCGAGCGATTCGATGGTCCGGTGTTCGCAGAAGGACGGCGCGTCGGCGCGCTCTTCGAAGAAGACAACGGCGACGTGTGGGTCGGGTATCTCGGCGACGGCCTCGCGCGCTACGTCGCCGCGCGATCCGCCTGGACCCTCTACACCGAGCGCGACGGACTGCTCTCCAACACGGTCTACGGCGTGCGCGTCGGCCGGGACGGCCGGATCTGGATCGCGACACAGAAGGGCGTGCTCCGCGTCGATCGCGTCGCCTTTGATCGCGTCGATCGTCAGACGGCCAACGCTCCGACGGCCGACGCGGCGGCGCGCGCGCGTCCGCCGGCATCCGCAGACGAAGACGCGACGCCGGCCCTCGATCCCGACATCGTCGTGAGCATCACGGGCCGCGAACCTGGCGCGAGCGCAGGCTACTGCTGCAACGGCGGCTCGGGATCGTCTGTTCTGCTGGCGTCGGACGGATCCCTGTGGCTCCCTACGCTCGACGGCGTCCTTCACATCGACACGAACCAGGCGCTGGCCACGCGGTCGGCACCGCCGACCATTCTGGTCTCCATGCGCCATGGAACCCGCACGCGCGCGTTCGGTCCGAGCCAACGCGTGGACGTTCCCGCCAACGAGCGCGACCTCGAGTTCATCTTCACGGCGCCCACGTTCGACCAGCCGGGCCTGACCCGCTTCCGCTACCGGCTCGACGGGTACGACGAGGAGTGGAAGGAGGTGCGCGGGAGGCGATCGGTGAGCTACACCAACCTCCCGGCGGGTGACTACACGTTCCGTGTGAGCACCGGGGCGGGCGAGGCGGACGCCGCCGGGGGCGAGGCGTCGTGGCCGTTCGCGATCCTGCCGCGCGTCACCGAGACGTGGTGGTTCTATGCGCTCCTGGCGCCCGTGATCCTCGGCGCCGTCTACGGTGTGGTGGCCGTGCGCCTGCGCCGCCTGGAGCAGCAACGCGCCCGCCTCGAGCGGCTGGTTGCGGAACGCACCACGCAGTTGAAGGACGCCAACGAGGAGCTGGGCCGCATGAACGTGCGCCTGCAGGAGCAGAGCCACACCGATCCGCTGACGCAGCTCTGGAACCGCCGCTACTTGAGCGATCGCATCGAGCGGGATCTGGCGCAGGTTGCGCGCCTTCGCGAGAAGAAAGGCTCCGAAGATCTGTCCGTCGTCTTCGTGCTGATCGACCTCGATCACTTCAAGCCGATCAACGACGTCCACGGGCACGAGGTGGGCGATGAGGTGCTCGCCGAAACGGCGCGGCGACTGAAGGGCGTGGCCCGCGACACCGACTACGTCGTCCGGTGGGGCGGCGAGGAGTTCCTGCTCGTCGTGTGCTTCAGCCCTGCCGACAAGGCGCCTCGCATTGCCGAGCGCGTGATGGGCGCGCTGTGGAGCAAGCCGTTCGCCGTCACCGACAACTCGCCGCTGGCCCTGACAGGATCGGTGGGGTTCAGCCTCTTCCCGTTCGGTGCCGCCGGCGCGCCAGCCGCGCGCCACGACCCGAGAGACTGGCAGAGCGTGTGATCAGCCTCGCAGACTTCGGGCTCTACACGGTGAAGGAGAGCGGGCGCAACGGCTGGGCGGGCCTCGTACCGGCGCCTGGGCTCGATCCCAGGGTGCCGGTGCAGGAGCTCGCGCGTGAGATCGAAGCGCGGGTGAACCGCGGAGACGTTCAGCTCGTGACGTCCAGGCCGATGGAGGCGGGCGCGGATCTGCGGTCTTTCGATGAGCACTACAGTCACGTCGACGCCGTCGCGTGGGTCAAGCCTGAAGACACATGAGAAGTTCGATTCAGAGGTCGTCCTCTGGTTGCAGCCTCGTGGCAATGGCGATAGCATCCGCCGCATGCCGCTGACATCCTTGCCGTCTCGCGTCGTGCTTCTCCTGACCGCGCTGATCCTCGCCGCCGCGCTGGCCTGCACGCCGTCGCCGCCGCCGACCCCCTCGCCGCCGCCGGGCGACTTCGATCTCGTCATCGCGGGGGGGCGGGTCGTCGACGGCACGGGCGCGCCGTGGTATCGCGCCGACGTCGGCATCCGCGGAGACCGCATCGCCGCCATCGGCGACCTCGGCGAGGGCGGGCGTACGCGCATCAACGCCGACCGGCTCGTCGTCGCTCCGGGCTTCATCGACATGCTGGGCCAGTCGGAGTTCAACGTCCTGGTCGACAACCGCGCCGCCAGCAAGATCCTGCAAGGCGTCACGACTGAGGTCACCGGCGAGGGCAGTTCCATCGCGCCGGTCAACGACCGCATCATCCAGGACAGTGCCGCCTCGTTCCGGCACTTCGGCGTCGTCCTCGACTGGCGCACGCTCGACGAGTACTTCCGCCGGCTCGACGAGCGCACGCACCCGGCCCTCAACATCGCCAGCTTCGTCGGCGCCGGCGGCCTCCGCAACTACGTCATCGGCAAGGACGACCGCCGGGCGACGCCGCAGGAGCTGGAGCAGATGAAGGCCCTGGTCGCGCAGGCGATGGCCGACGGCGCGCTGGGGTTGAGCAGCTCACTGCAGTACGTGCCGGACCGCTTCGCGGACACGGACGAGCTGGTCGAACTCGCGAAAGTTGCCGCCGCCTCAGGCGGCGTGTACCTCACGCATCAGCGCTCCGAGAGCGGGCGCATCTTCGAATCGCTGGGCGAGGTGTTGACGATCGCCGAGCGGGCGAAGATCCCCGCCGAGATCTGGCACCTCAAGACGGCCTACAAGGCCAACTGGGGCAAGATGCCACAGGTGCTGGAGCGCATCGAGGCGGCGCGCGCCCGCGGCCTCGACGTCACGGCGAACCAGTATCCGTACACCCGGGCGTCCAATGCGCTCGACGCGTGCCTGCCGCTGTGGGTCCGTGAGGGCGGCCTCGAGAAGATGCTGGGACGGCTGAACGACCCGGCGCTGCGCGAGAAGATCAAGAACGACATGGCCGACCCGAACACGACCACGTGGGAGAACCAGTGGTACGGGTCCGGCGGCAGCGACGGCGTGATGCTGAGTTCCGTGCTCAATCCCGAACTGCGGAAGTACGAAGGCCTGGCCCTGACGGACATCGGCCGGCAGATGGGCAAGGACCCTCGCGACGCGGTGATGGATCTCGTCATCGCCGATCGCGGCGAGAGCGCGGTCATCATCTCCATCATGACGGAAGACGACGTGCGCACGGCCCTCCGGCATCCGCTCGTCTCCATCGACACGGACTCGGCCGCGAAAGCGGAGGACGGCAAGCTGTCAGAGTCGAAGTCGCATCCCCGCGCCTGGGGGACGTTCCCACGCATTCTCGGCAAGTACGTTCGCGAGGAACGACTGCTCACGCTGGAAGAGGCCATCCGCAAGATGACGTCGCGCCCCGCGGCCCGCGTGCACCTCAACGACCGCGGCATCCTGCGTCCCGGCATGGCGGCTGACGTGACCATCTTCGATCCCGTGACGATCCGTGACGTGTCGACCTTCGAGGATCCCACGCACTACTCGGTCGGTGTGAAGTACGTCATCGTCAACGGCGTGCCGATCGTGGCCGACGGGAACATTACCGACGCCCGGCCCGGGCGCGCGCTGCGCGGGCCCGGGTATCGCCGGCAGGGCGATGCCGGGACGCGTCGCTGATACCGCATTCAGCGCGGGATCTCGAAGATTACGCCGCAAAGAATCTCTCCGCGGACTGCAAGGCCGTGAACGTGCCGATCGTGGGTGAAGTGGAGAAGCTGACCCTCGCGACCCTGGCGCCACGAGACATGACGACGATCCGCAAGGGGCACGCCGGGTAGGTGGAGGCCCGAAAACCTGCGCTCCGTCCTGACCGATGTGGCACAGGTTTCCGACCTGTGCTGCGTTCAGCCAATTCTCTGGACCACGGTATCGGGGTTCGAATCCCTGCCTCGGTCCCAACTTTTGCGTCCTCTTTCGCCCGTTTGCGCCCGTTGGCAACCGTTCGCCATTGCTTGAATCCATTCCCTGGGTGACGAGTAGGCTGGGCTGAGAACTCGTTTCTCTCTCGCTCAGATGCTCCGACGCCGCAGCCGGTGGAACTCCGGTCGGTCAACCCTTGGCGACTAGTCAGGACTATCCGCCGGTGCAGTGCCCGCGGGCGGTGCATCAACGGTAGCCGAACAGGGGCGGGAACACGACAACCACCAGTGCGGCCCATACGGAGTACACGGGCAGATAGGCGACCTGCCATCGCTCCAGGACGGCAAACGAGCCCCGGTGACGCAGGAAGCGCGCATAGAACCACGCCGACCATGCCAGGTTGACGAGCAGAATGAGATTCTCGCCAAGAGCCGCCACTCGGTTGGGAG